>JAPJRA010000461.1 GCA_030824835.1 Geminicoccaceae bacterium
ACGTTGGCATGATAGCGGAACACGCGCTTCACCGCTTCGGCCTCTGGCGCCGGGGGCGGCAAGGCGCCGTCGTGCGCGGCATGCTCGCCGTGCGTCCAGGCTAAGTCGGCTAGCAGCGCCGCGAGATAGGGTAGCCGGTTCGCGGCGTGACCGATCGTGGTCCCGATCGCGCTGCCGGCACCGAACTGGTAGTAGAGCAGATCGAACGCCTCGGTCTGCCCCGACGCCAGCGCCCGCAGGCGTCGACGAAGCTCGACGGCGGCCAGCGCCGCCGGATCGGCCAACTCGAAATCGCTTGTCATGTGAATCTCCAGGCCGCGGGCCGGATGCGCCCGCGCTGACGCCTACGACCACCCTAGCAGAACCCCTCCGCCGAGTCTGGCGCCGCCGCGCGCCTCGGTTGCCGGTCGCTAGGAGGCCGTTGACCCCGGCTCGCGAGTGACCTAATGACGAAAGTCACGTGGTGGATTTGAGCCGGTCGGCTTGCGGGGCCACGTGACGGGACGCCTTGCGTGCCCCGGTTGACCGCTAAAAGGCCGGGGACGCTACGACGCCCTGGCCTTGTTCGGCCGGGGCGTTGTCGTTTGGAGACCGATCCATGCCACCCACTTGGCGCCCAAAGACCCGACTCGTGCACGGCGGCAGCCATCGCTCGCCGCATGGCGAGACCTCCGAAGCCCTCTTTCTGACGTCCGGCTTCTGCTACGAGCGGGCCGAAGATGCCGAGGCCCGGTTCGCCGAAACCCAGGCGGGCTACACCTATTCACGGGTCGGCAATCCGACGGTGCGGATGCTCGAGGAGCGGATGTCGCTGCTCGAGGGCTCGGAGGAGTGCGCTGCCACCGCTAGCGGCATGGCGGCCGTGCATGCAGCCCTGATGTGCCAGCTGCGCACCGGCATGCGGATCGTCGGCTCGGCCCTGCTGTTCGGCTCCTGCCACTGGATCCTGACGCAGCTTTGCCCACGTTTCGGCATCGAGGTCGAGCTGGTCGACGGTAAGGACCTCGCTGCCTGGGAGCGCGCCTTCAGCCGCCCGGCCGACTTGGTATTCCTGGAATCGCCGGGCAACCCCACGCTGGAGCTTGTCGACATCGCTGCCGTCTGCGAGCTCGCACACCGCGCTGGCGCCAAGGTGATCGTCGACAATGTCTTCGCCACGCCGTTGCTGCAGCAGCCACTGGAGCTGGGGGCGGACATCGTCGTCTATTCCGCGACCAAGCATATCGACGGCCAGGGGCGCTGCCTCGGCGGGCTGATCTGCTGCGAGGCGGCGTTCAAGAAGGACGTCCTCCAACCCTATCTGCGCAATGCGGGCCCGGGTCTAAGCCCATTCAACGCTTGGGTGCTGCTCAAGGGGATGGAAACGCTGGCGTTGCGTGTGCGGGCGCAAAGCGAGGCGGCGGCTCGGGTGGCGCGCTGGCTCGAGGCGAACCCGGCCGTGCCCGAGGTGCTCTATCCCGGCCTCGAGAGCCATCCGCAGCACGAACTCGCCAGGCGCCAGATGCAGGGTGGTGGGACGCTGGTGGCTTTTCGTGTCGGCGGGGAGCGCGCCGACGCGTTCGCCATCCTCAATCGGTTGCAACTGATCAAGATCTCGAACAATCTTGGGGACTCCAAATCGCTGATCACGCATCCGGCCAGCACGACACATTCGAAGATCGTCCCGGCCGAGCGCCTTTCCGTGGGCATCACCGAGGATCTGCTACGGCTCTCGGTGGGGCTCGAGGATGTCGAGGACCTGCTGGCCGACCTGGATCAGGCTCTGAGCCGGTGATGAGGTCGTCCCCGGCCGCCAACGGCACCTGTCACCATGAGAGGAGTTGGACAATGCCGAACAAGCCTACTCCGGAGGCGATGAAGCCTCCGCCTGCCGAGCCCAAGCCGACCCCAGAACACGATGCGGTCGACGAGGCCAGCGACGAGTCGTTTCCAGCCAGCGATCCCCCGGCATGGGACAGCACGGGCACCGGGGCACCCGGCCGCAAGCCGGAAAGCAGGTGAGCACGCGGTTAGAGAATATCTTCGGGATGGACGAAGCCGCCGACGCGCGGAGCCACGTGAAAGGTGCGGCCCTCGTCGAGCGTCGCTGCCATCTCCAGCATGATCCCCTGCGCCAGCAGGGGAATGGCGGCGTGCAGTCGAACGGCATCATCGAGCAGCCAGGCGCCGCAGTCGGCGGCAGCCGGTGGCTGCGGCCAGAGGCCGGCTGCCAGGGCGTCGGCCTCTGGTTCGTTCGGGTAGGCCTCCAGCATCTGCCGTGCCTCGCTGAGGGCATGTGTCACGACATTGGCGACTCCGGCATGCACCATAAGCGCGAAATGGGCAGCGCCTGATCCACCGGCTCGAATCACCCCACCTCGTGCGGCGAGGCGCGTGAGCACCGGCAGCGCCAGGGTTACGCCACGCTCGTCGCCACCGGCCAGGATCGTACCGCCCGGCACCTCCCCGACCAGGGCCAGATCAACGTAATACAGGGAGCGATGGCGCATGCGTCGATAGCGGCGCAGGGTATCGCCCCAATAGCTGCCGGACGGATCGAGCACGACATCGCCGGGCTCCATCACCACGTAGGCCTCGTCGATTACACGATCGATCGGCTGACCCAACGGCAGGTCGAGCAGAAAGATGCGTGGGTGCTCAAGCGCCTCGAAGAACTCTACGAACTGGTCGATCCGCTGCACGGCGGGATGCTCGATCCCCGCGGGGTTGAGCGTGCCCGCCACGTGAACGATCGGCTCGAAGCCGCACCCCACCAGCTGCCGGGCATATCCGGCCTGGTTCCCAATCAGACCGATGCGCACGATCGTTCACGCGGACCCATCGGACATTCGGCCAGCTCAGGGCCGCGACCAAGCGTTGCCGACCCGGCATCAATCCCCATCGCCCGATGCTCAGCCGTTGCCGTCCTGTGCGCTCTTGGCCGGAATCGGCGTGCTCGGGCCGCTATTGGCCGAAGCCAGCGTCTGGTCCCGGCTCACACTCTGGCTGGGGCAGGCCCAGGCCGTACCGGCCGCGAGAATGAAACTGGCCGCCAGCAGATAGGTTACCGTGCGCATGGGCCGAACTCCTGATAGCTACCCAATGGCAGATACACTGACATACCCGCCCGCCGAGGCAAGCCCGTAGTGAACACAAGTTTGTTGCGATGACGGCAAAGGCGGCGCTAACCGGAGGTGGCAGGATGCCGAATAGAGGGCAGGGGTAAGCATGCGCGATCCTTACGAGGTGTTGGGCGTAGGTCGGGACGCCTCGCCGGAGCAGATCCGCGCCGCCTATCGCAAGTTGGCAAAGACATCGCATCCCGATCTGCATCCGGGCGACAAGAAGGCGGAGGAGCGGTTCAAGGAGATATCCGCCGCCAACGAATTCCTCGCCGATGAGGAAAAGCGTAAGCAATACGACCGCGGCGAGATCGATGCGTCGGGTGCCCCGAAGATGCGTCAGTCTTCGTACCGCGACTTTGCGGAAGGTCCAGGGGGCGCCAAGTATGCCGGTTCCGGCTCGTTCGAGAACGCCGCCGACCTGGAGGAGATGATCCAGGAGTTGTTCGGCGCCCGTGGTGGCGGACGATCGATGAAAATGCGGGGTGCGGACGTGGCCTATCGTCTGGAGATCGGCCTCGGCGACGTGGCCCGGGGAACCAAGATCCCGATCACGCTGGCGGCCGGCGACAGCGTCGAGGTGACCATTCCAAAGGGGGTGGAAACGGGCCAGGTACTACGCCTGAAGGGCAAGGGGCAGCCCGGGCTTGGCGGCGGTCCCCCGGGTGATGCCCTGGTCGAGGTCACCGTCCGGCCGCATCCCAGCTTCGAGCGCAAGGAAGCCGACATCCATCTGGCCCTGCCGATCACGCTGGGCGAGGCCGTGGTGGGTGCCAAGATCCCGGTGCCGACGCTGCATGGCGCGGTCATGATGACCATTCCCAAGATGTCGAGTACCGGTGCCGTGCTGCGCCTCAAGGGAAAGGGCCTACCGCACGCCGGCGGTCACGGATCAGGGGACCAGTATGTCAGGCTGGAGGTCGCCCTGCCGGCAACCGCGGACGCGACACTGGAGCGCGTGATCAAGGACTGGGAGACGGCCAATCCCTATGATCCGCGCGCCACGTTGATGCGGGAGGCGCGGACATGAAATCCCTGGAGGATGTGCTGGCCGAGCTGCGCGTGGAGCGCAGCGAGCTTCAAGCCTGGATCGAGGCGAGCTGGGTCCGGCCGGACCCCGACGAGCGGGGACCGCAATTC
>JAPJRA010000462.1 GCA_030824835.1 Geminicoccaceae bacterium
CGGGATCGATGGTCAGCGCGAAGCGGGCGTTGCTCAGCGTGTACTCGTGCCCGCAATAGACCCGGGTCGCGTCCGGCAGGGCCGCGAGCTTGCCGAGCGAGCGCCACATGGTGGGAGCGTCGCCCTCGAACAGCCGGCCGCAGCCCAGCGCGAACAGCGTGTCCCCGCAGAACAGCGCGGCGCCGTCCGGGAAGAAGTAGCTCACATGCCCGCTCGTATGGCCGGGGGTCTCGATGACCTGTACCTTGTGGTCGCCGAAGGCGAACGTGTCGCCCTGGGCCACCAGCAGGTCGAGGCCCTCGATGCGCGCCGCATCGGCCCGTGGGCCGACCACCCGGCATCCGGTCGCCTCCTTCACCTCCAGCAGGCCGCCGACATGGTCGGCGTGGTGGTGCGTGATCAGCGCCCAGTCGAGCTTGCGCCCCATTGCCCGCAACCGCTTCAGCACCGGCGGCGCCAGCGCCGGATCGACGACGCCCGTGGTCCCGGTGGCACTGTCCCGGAGAAGGTACACGTAATTGTCGGCCAGCGCCGGCAACAGTTCGACCTCGAGTCGTTCCATGTCTTCTTCCTCCGCTGGTACGCTGGGCTTCACATATGGCATTCTCGGCCAATATCGTAGGTGCTCTCGCAGGAGATCTTGCCCGCCGATGCGACCCGAAGTCGACGAACTGCAGCGCTTCTACGCCAGCCGGCAGGGACAGCTGGCGCGGCGTCTGATCCATCATCAGCTCAGGGCGCTGTGGCCCAACCTCAACGGGCAGAGCGTGCTCGGCATCGGTTACGCGGCACCGTTCCTCGCCGGCCTTGAGGGCACCTCGCGCAGCGTGGCCTTGATGCCGGTCTCGCAGGGAGCCTGCAGATGGCCCGCGGACGGCGCCTGCCGCACGGCGCTGACGCGCGAAGACGAGCTGCCGCTGACGGACGGTTCGATCGACCGCGTCCTGCTCGTGCACGCGTTGGAATGTTGCGGCAACGTTCCACGCCTGATGCGTGAGGTGTGGCGGGTGCTGGCCGATGGTGGGCGCATGCTGGTCGTGGTCCCCAATCGGCGTGGTCTGTGGTGCCTGAGCGATCGGACACCCTTCGGTTACGGTCAGCCCTACAGCCGTGGCCAGTTGCAGCACACGTTGAACAGCCATCTGTTCACGCCGGCTGCCGAGCGTACCGCGCTGTTCCTGCCACCCACGCAGTCGCGGCTGCTGCTGCGTCTGGCGGTTCCGGCGGAACGGCTGGGGCTGGGGGTCGCCCAGCAGTTTTCCGGCGTGGTCCTGATCGAGGCGGAAAAGCGGATTTATGTCGGCACCGCGCTGCCGGCGCCGAGCCGCAGCAGGGTCAGGCGCTACGTCCCGGTGATGGATGGCTTGGCGGCGGCGCGCGATGGTGGCCCGACCGAGACCACCGTCTTTGGCCGCGGCCGGCGGCGGCCGTCCATGGTGCCACCTCGTGGCATGGAAAACCGAGCGGACAAGTCGACCTAGAGTGCCTGCTTTTTAGGCATTCGACGCGGGGCCTGCGCAGTGTTGCGCGCGGATCTGCTGCGATGCAGTACAATATTGTGCGTCTGCGAACGCCGGATCGCTGGTTTTTCGTGGCATGGTGGTTGCAAGATGTGTTGCAGCGCAGCATGGCGGTCGCTGCGTCGCTATCATTCGGATGGTGCCGCCCGGAGCCTGCGGATGTTCAGTCTCGTCCTGACCTTCGTCGCCTGTATCGGCGCCAACAGCCCCGGCCATTGCCGCCAAGTCGAGCTGCCGTGGGACGGCTCGTTGATGCAATGCATGATGTTCGGCCAGCACGAGGCGGCGCGCTGGACCAGCGAGCATCCGGGCTGGCTGCTGGCCCGCGGCTGGAAGTGCGAGAGCGGCAAGCCGATCTGAGCCTGATGGCGGCTGCTGCTGTCGCGGCCACATTATAGCGACGCCAAGCCTCGTCGCTTACGGTCGGACCTAGCTTCGGGCGTCGCACATGGCGCCGCTATAGCAGGCTCCGCGCCATGGGCACCTGCCTGCCTGCGATGCCGCAAGCTGCCGCGATGCTGCGACCGTCGGTTCCGAAGGTCGTCACCCGTTCTCGACCGAATGGCGTCGTTCAGGAATTGTGGTGGACGGCCATCCAGCTGCTTCGGGTACGTGTTGCCTGCTCGGCAGCCACAGCTCCCTGGGACAATTCTGGATGGCCGCCCTCCAAGCGGGCCACGGCAAGACGCCGTCAGCCGCGTGCGTGAGCCACGCCGCTACCATAAACACCCCAACCGGCGGCACGGCGATACTCGGGATGGGCTCGGACGAACGCATCGACCGCACGGTCGGCGCTTTCGGCCGCCAGTTCGCCGATCTCGGAACGGGTCAGGCGCAGGTCGGCCATCAACTCCTGCGGCGAGTAGCTCTCGAGCTCGCGGGTAACCCGAGCCTGTTCATGTTGGCGGAGGCGGAACAAGGTGAGGCTTTTGCCCAGCTCGGTTGCTGCCAGGCGGCGGCTGAGGGCGCGACCGAACTCGGAGATCGTCTCGGCCCGCAGCCGACGCGCTTCCTGGACATAGATCTCCAGGCTGCGCGAGCTATACTGGATGGGTCTGTCCAAATCGCTAGGCATGCCGGCGCTTGCGTCGTTACGCATCGCCCGGGCATCCTCGTCGCGACGCACCTGCTCGACGACCGCCTTTATCGTGGCCCCTTGCGGCCCCATCTGCGCAGCCAGCCGCGCTACGGGCCTGATCTCGTCACGGGTGAGGCCGAGGTCCGCGAGGTTGCGGTCGTCCAGTCGCTGAAGGCGCTGTACGGTGTTCTGCTCGCTGAGTTTGGCGGCGAGCGTGTGTCCTATACGGTGCAGCATGTTCATAGCACCGATCTCCATCTGGGCCGGCGCCGCCGGGGTCGATTCCCACGCGCGGCCGGCAAATTGCCACCGGCCCCCCAGATCCGACGGGCATCTTGTTCGTGCCCACGACCTCAGAATGGTAACGCCGACCCATTCTCGCCATCCGTCTTGCTGCAACGCAGCAATGCAGAATGATATATACGTTGTGTCACAGTGTTCTAACGGCTGATTCCTTGGCTGCCGTGCATGCTGCAACGCAGAGATGAAGCGCGCCGACCACGGGTCCACCGTACTGGATCGCTACTTCCAAGGCGTTAGCCGAGAGCGCCGGCTCTTCTTCATGACGGCCGGGATCGGGTGACGCAGGCTATAGGCAGTCCAACGCGATGGGCGCGGCCGTGAAGCTACGGATGCCGGTGCTCGTCCCCACGACGCTCACGGCTGGCGGGGAAACGACAGCAAGCGGCTCCCCCGGTAACTGTTGCGTCAGGCGGGGACTCTTCAGGAAGCGGCAAAATTGACCGCCGGTCAGCGTGCCCCTACGTTTGGTCGGGTGTCGACTCGCCGTCGACAAAGGGAGGTGCTTCATGAACGACGCCCAATGGCTCCGATATTGGAGCTCGCAGCACGTCCAGTCCGCTGCCGACCGCCGAACCGTGGAAGCCGAGGAACTTGCGCGCAAGGCCGAGCAGGCGGCCAATCGCGACGGATTCTCTGTCGAACAAGCGCTGCACGAGGTGGGCTTTGATTCTCTGGCGGCGTATTTCAGGGATGTCCTTCAGAAGCGTTCGGTAGAATAGATTTACCCTGTAGGACGTAGTGGGAGGGTGCTGAAGTAATAGTGTCTCGCACGCTGCGACAACGTTGCCGAGGCAGGCTCAGCGATTGTAGAGGATCGCCCTCAGATCTCGTGGGAGAGAAGCTCCTGTTCGAGCGCTGATCAGGATGCTGTGACTCAGCATCCTCTCAAGTCATGTCTTTTGAGCAAAGCAAATTGTTTAATTTGCAAGTTTCCGTTCTGTCATAAATCGGTCATATTTGCCCTCCGGCACGAACGTGATGTCGGTGAACGAAATCGCTTCTGGGGGGCAAACATGAAGCACGCACACAGAGGAATGGCGTCGGCGCTGCTGGCTGGTGTCGCCGCCGTCGCCGTCTCGGCCGCAGCCGCCGCGGAGCAGGCGACGCTGGTCCAGGGAGATGATCCTTACTTCCAGCAGGCGCAGGCAGCCCTGCAGCGCGTTCTGACCCGCGAGCGCAATACCAACCAGGCCAAGAACGTCATCCTGATCGTCGGCGACGGCATGGGCTTCTCGACCGTCACCGCCGCGCGGATCTTCGAGGGCCAGCAGCGTGGTGTCGACGGCGAGTCCAACGTGCTGGCCTGGGAAGCTTTCCCCTATCTTGCCGCGTCCAAAAC
>JAPJRA010000463.1:0-3588 GCA_030824835.1 Geminicoccaceae bacterium
GCAACCTGCAATGCCTGTGCGCGACCTGCCACAACAGGGACAAGCAGCGCGAGGAACGGGCATCGTTCCAGTATCGGCCCGATTGGATCGGTCGCTCCGCTGTTCCCCTGACGCTGGTGGCGGGGCCGCCGTGCTCGGGCAAGTCTACCTATGTGCTGCACCGATATCGACCCGGCGATGTGGTGATAGATCTCGATCAGATCGCCTGTGACCTGGCCGGCCTCGCGTTCACGCATGACTGGGATCGCGCCACCTGGCTCGGGCCAGCGATGCGCCGCCGGAATGAGATGGTCGCGGACCTGGCGCGCCGCAGCACGGGACATGCTTACGCGGTCGCTGTCGCGCCGCGCCGGATCGATCGGGATTGGTGGCGCGGGCTCGGCGCCGAGGTCGTGATGCTGGATGTGCCAGCGGATGAGTGCCTGCGCCGGGCTGCGGCATCGCAGCGGGATCTTGCCCGGGTCGAGGCGTTGGTGCGGCAGTGGTGGGCTGAGTACCAGCCCGACTAGGCCGACGCCAAGTCCTGACGGCCGCGCCACCGAATGATCGGGTGGCGCCGGGCCAATGCTGCGCCGCCGCTAATTTATCACTCCGTTATCCCCGATCTGATCAGAAACCCTCGGCCAAAAAAAACCGAGCATGGGGAGGGGGTGGCAAAAAAGTCAGGGGGCTTGCCGGCTGCGGACCCGCGCCCCCCTCAGTCGGAGATTTTTTTCCTGTGGATCACGAAAATTCCCCCGAGCTCGGCGCGCTGGACCTGTTTGGTCAGCCCGTGCAGCCGATCCGGGATCGCCGTGGCCGTCCATCGTTTGCAAAGACGAAGGAAAATCAGGACTTTGTGGCCGTTCGGATTGCCGCGGGCTGGTCGCAGAAGCGGATCGCGGAAGACATGGGCATCGATGAGAAGACGCTGCGCAAGTATTTTTCCCGCGAGCTCGAATTCGGCGCAACCTTCGTCGACGGCGTGATGCTGGACGTGCTGATGCGCAAGGTTCGCGAAGGCCACACGCCGTCCATCCGCCAGCTGCGCGAACGACTGGTTGATGCCGCGCCCCAGGCGCCGCGCCGACCCGAGGCAAACCCGGACCAGGACGATGATGACGCAGACAGGCCGATGGGCAAGAAGGAACAGGCTCGCGCCGCCGCCCAGAAGGTGCCGGAAAACTATGGCGACATCTTTGATCGCTTGAAGAACCGGTCGCACTGATGCCTCTCGATGGCGTATCGTTTGCCTGCCCGGACTGGGAGGCGAAGCTGCGTCGCGGCGAAACGCCGGTGCCTGCCCTGCCGCTTGATACGGTAAGTGCCGATGCTGCCGTAGATCTGTTCAACCTGCTCCGGGTGCCGGACATTCCCGGGCAGCCGACAATGGCCGAGGTCGGGGGCGAGTGGATTCGCGACATTGTGCGCGCCGCCTTCGGATCGGTTGATCCAGCGACGGGCAAGCGCTTCGTGGGGGAGATCTTCAACCTCATCCCGAAGAAGAACTCGAAGACGACGAACGCCGCCGCGCTAGGGCTGGTGGCGCTGCTGATGAACCGCCGGCCGAACATCGACGGCGTCATCATCGGTCCGACGCAGGAGGTGGCAGACAAGTGCTTCGCCCAGGCGGCAGGCATGATCGCAGCCGACCCTTACCTGTCGAAGCGGTTCAAGGTCATCGAGCACAAGAAGACGATCCTCGATCTGCACGAGGACGAAGACACCGGCGTCCGGATGAACGCCAAGCTGAAGGTCAAGAGCTTCGATCCGAAGGTCGTGACCGGGTCCATCCCGGCGTTCGCGATCATCGACGAGCTGCACCTGATGGCCGAGATGAACCATGCGGCGCGCGTGATCGGCCAGATCAGGGGCGGCATGATCACGAACGATGAAAGCTTGCTGATCATCATCACCACACAGTCCGAGATCCCGCCGGCCGGCGTGTTCAAGGCCGAGCTGCAATATGCCCGCGGCGTGCGCGACGGATCGATCACCGCCGGGGTGCGGATGTTGCCGATCCTCTACGAATTTCCTGAGGAACTGCAGCGGTCCGAAGACAAGGCATGGCGCGACCCGAAGGTCTGGCCAATGGTGCTGCCGAACCTCGGCCGGTCCATCACGCTCGATCGCCTGATTGCGGACTATCAGGGCGCGGTCACAAAGGGGATCGAGGAAGAGGCCCGCTGGGCGTCTCAGCACCTCAACATCGAGATCGGCATGGGCTTGCACGCGCAGCGTTGGCCCGGCGCCGATTACTGGCTGGCGTGCACGGACAAGACTTTGACGCTGGACGAGTTGATCCGGCGTTCCGAGGTCTGCGTCGCTGGCGTGGACGGTGGCGGGCTCGACGACCTCTTCGCCTTGGCGATCATCGGGCGGGAGCGCGAGACCAAGCGCTGGCTGCATTGGGCGCACTGCTGGGCCTTCGATGACGTGATGCGCCAGCGAAAGGACATCGCGCCGCGGCTGCTCGACTTCGAGCGGGCCGGCGAACTGACAATCTGCAAGGAGGTCGGGGACGATGTCAGGGGCGCCTGCGACTACATCGACCAGGTGGAAGCGGCGAGCCTCTTCCCGGTCGAGAGCCCGGCCATCGGCCTCGACGCGCACGGCATCTCCGAGCTGCTCGACGAACTTGAAGCGCGGGGCTTTGCCGAGGACCGGTTCGTCAGCGTCGGGCAGGGCTGGAAGCTCCAGCAGGCTGTCCTGACCCTGCCGCGCCGACTCAAGGACCGGAAGTTGATCCACGGCGGCAGCGGGCTCATGGCCTGGAACGTCGGAAACGCAAAGCCCGAACTGAAGGGGAGCAATTACATCGTGACCAAGCAGGTGGCCGGCAGCGCGAAGATCGACGCCCTGATGGCGACCTTCAACGCCGCGATGCTCATGTTCGGCAATCCCGAGGGTGTCGGGGCATCGGTCTATGAGACTCGTGGGATCCGGGTGGTGTGATGGGGCTGTTCACGCGCCTGTTCGGGGCTGGTGCCGGTCCGGCATCGTCGCCCGAGACTGAGGGGGCAGGGGGCCGGGTTCTGGCCTATAACGGCGGTTCGCACTTCCGTGACTTCGACGATCCCGCACTGGGGGCATTTCTGCGGGGCGGAACCGGCACAGCCAGCGGCATCAATGTCTCGGTCGAGGTAGCGATGCGAAACTCTGCGGTTTTCCGCAGCGTGTCTCTGCTGTCTTCCAGCATCGCGATGCTGCCGCTGCACCTTTACCGTGCCGGGTCGGAACGGCAAAAGGCCTCGGATCATCCGCTGTTCAAGGTCCTCTACCGGCGCGCCAACACCTGGCAGACCGCCTATGAGTTTCGCAGCCTCATGCAGTCATGGGCCCTGCTGCACGGCGATGCCGTCGCATTCAAGATCATGCGCGGGCGCGATGTCATCGGACTGGCGCCGATCGATCCGTCCCGGTTGACGATCAGTCAGAACGACGACTGGACGATGCGCTACGAATACCAGCCGCCCAAGGGCGCCAGGCGCGTGTTTGGCGCGCCCGAGGTTTTTCACCTGCGCGGGTTCTCGCTGGACGGCATCCGCGGCCGGTCGCTTGTGCGGCAGGCCGCAGAGGCCATCGGCCTGGCGCTGCAAACCGAACAGG
>JAPJRA010000463.1:3598-4239 GCA_030824835.1 Geminicoccaceae bacterium
TCGGCGGCGCTCTGAAGATGCCCGAGCACCGCAAGCTCTCGCCCGAGGCCTATGACCGCCTGATCGCCAGCATGGCCGAGCGCGAGGGCGCCGAGAATGCCCACCGTTGGATCCTGCTGGAGGAGGGTCTGGACGCCGAGCAGTTCCAGGCGACCGCCGAGAACGCGCAGCATATTGAACAGCGGAAGTTTCAGATCGAGGAAATCGCCCGGGTGTTCGGGGTGCCGCGCCCGCTGCTGATGGTGGATGACACCAGCTGGGGCAGCGGCATCGACGTGCTGGGGCAGCTTTTCGTGCGCTACGGGCTGAATCCGTGGTTCACCGCCTGGGAAGAATCGATCCAGCGCGACCTGCTGCGCGACGACGAACAGGACAAGTTCTACGCCAAGTTCAACGCGGGCGCGCTGCTGCGCGGGTCGATGAAGGATCAGGCGGACTTCTTCGCCAAGGCGCTGGGTTCCGGCGGCCATTATCCGTGGATGCACCCAGAGGAAGTGCGCGACCTGTCCGAGCTGCGCGCGCGGGACGATCTGCCTGCCCCCATCGGGGGAGCGAGAAAGGAGGCCGGGGATGACCCTGCGCGCAACGCCTGAACTGAAGCTCTCACGGCCGCCCAAGGTGCAGGCCTATGAGCCTGACCC
>JAPJRA010000464.1 GCA_030824835.1 Geminicoccaceae bacterium
GGTCTACACGGTGCTGCTCGTTGCCGTGAGCCTGCTGCCGACGGCCCTAGGCTTGGCTGGGCTGCTGTATGGCGTGGCGGCACTGGTTCTCGGCGGCATGTTCCTTGTCTATGCCGTGCGTCTCTGGCGCGAAGACCGTGATCTGCTGGCGATGCGCACCTTTCGCTTCTCGATCATCTACCTTTTCGCCCTGTTCGCAGCTTTGGCCCTGGACCGGGTGGTCCAGGATCTGGTGGTGGGCTGATACGGGCCGATGAACCAGGAGGAGCTGAAACGTCGCCGGCGGGCGAAGAACCTGGCCATGGCCGCGGGCTTGGTCGGCTTGGTCGTGCTGTTCTACCTGATCACCCTGGTGAAGATGGGCGGCGCCAGTTGACGAGGGAAAAGCGCATCCGCCGTACGGGGATCGCGGCCAGCTTGGTCATCGTGGCGATGCTCGGGCTCACGGCCGCCTCGGTGCCGCTCTACGATCTCTATTGCCGGGTATCGGGCTATGGTGGCACGCCGAAGCTCGACGGTGACATCGCTTCGGTGCAGCCGCGAGCCGAGCGGGTGACGGTTCTGTTCAACGCCGATGTGGATCGCGCCTTGCCCTGGGGCTTTCGGCCGGCACAGCGCAGTGTGAACGTCGCCGTCGGCGAGCAGACCCTGGCCTTTTTCGAGGCGGTCAATCGTGCCGACTATCCGGTGGTCGGGCGGGCCGTCTACAATGTGACGCCGTTCAAGATCGGCAGTTACTTCAGCAAGATCGCCTGCTTCTGCTTCGACGAGCAGACGCTGCAACCGGGCGAGCGGGTGGAGATGCCGGTCTCGTTCTACGTCGATCCGGCCATGCTGGACGATGCCGACACGCATGAGGTTCGGCAGATCACCTTGTCCTACACGTTCTTCATCGATCGAGAGGCGACGGAGCGGTTGCGCGCGAAGACAGCCGCCCGCTCGACCAGCTGAGACAGGAGAGAGGCTCATGGTGAGCACTGCCGTCACCCACGACGACCATGCCGGGCACGGGCATCACAAGCCCAACCATCCCTACCACCTCGTGGATCCGAGCCCCTGGCCGTTGGTCGGCAGCATGTCGGCGCTGCTGCTCACCGGTGGCGGCGTCATGTGGATGCACGAAGTGGCCATTGGCCGCTGGGTGACCTTGTTGGGCTTTGCCGGCGTGATCTTCACCATGATCCGGTGGTGGGGTGACGTGTTGCGGGAATCCGCCAGTGGCGCCCATACCGATGTGGTGTCCAAGGGCCTCCGGGTCGGGATGGTGCTGTTCATCGCCTCGGAGGTGCTCTTCTTCTTCGCTTTCTTCTGGGCGTTCTTCTGGGGCGCTCTGAACCCGCCGATGACCGTCGCCACGTCCTGGCCACCCGAGGGCGTCGAGCCGGTCCCGACTTGGGGCATTCCCTTCCTCAACACGCTGATCCTGCTGCTGTCCGGTGCCGCCGTCACCTGGGCGCACCATGCGGTCAAGGAGAACGACCAGCAGACCGCCTTCAAGGCGTTGCTGATCACTGTCTGTCTCGGCGTGACGTTCACCGGCTTCCAGATCTTCGAGTATGTCGAGCAGATCCATGAGGGCTTCACCCTCCAGGATGCGATCTTCGGCTCGGCGTTCTACATGGCGACGGGCTTTCACGGCCTGCACGTTCAGATCGGTACCATCTTCCTGGCCGTCTGCATGATGCGCGCCTACTACGCGGCATTCCGGCCGGACAAGCATGTGGGTTTCGAGGCGGCGGCCTGGTACTGGCACTTCGTCGACGTCGTCTGGCTGTTCCTGTTCGTGTGGGTCTACTGGTGGGGCGGCAGCCTGAGCTTCACCACGCAGCCCGCGGTGTGAGCGACGCTCAGCCGTCGCCACTGACTGCCGGTCTCGGCGGTCGCTGCCCGCGGTGCGGGCAGGGCCGCCTGTTCCGGGGCTTTCTGAAAATCGTCAATCGATGTGAGGTATGCGGCCTCAATCTGGCCGCGCAGGACAGCGGCGATGGACCGGTGGCGTTCATCGTCCTGCTCGTCGGCTTCATCGTGGTCGGCGGTGCGCTCGTCGTCGAGGTCAAGTTTGGTTGGCCGGTATGGCTTCATCTTCTGGTTTGGCTGCCGTTGACGGTCGTGCTCTGCCTAGCCTTCATGCGGCCGTTCAAGGGGGTGCTGGTCGCCCTGCAGTACAAGCATCGCCGCGATGAGTTTGACGCTGGCTGAAGCCGTGCCTCGGCGTTTCCGGTTCCGTCTCTGGCCCACGGTGATGACCGGCCTCGGCCTGGCGCTGATGCTCGGGCTAGGCACGTGGCAGGTGGAACGGCTGGCCTGGAAGACGGACCTCATCCGCCATGCGGAGGCAGGCCTCGCGGCACCGGCGATCAACCTGCCGGCAGGGGTCGATCTGGAGTCGCTCGACTTCCGGCACGTGGCAGCCCGCGGCACTTATATCCACGATGCGGCGGTGGCCTTCGGCCTGTCCGCCATGGGCGGCGAGCCAGGCGGACGGCTGATCACGCCGATGCGGCTGGACGACGGCCGGATTGTCCTGGTCGATCGGGGTTGGCTGCCGGAGCCGCTGCTGCCGCCGCGCACGCCGGCAGAGCTGCAGCCGGAAGGCGTCGTGGATATTGACGGAATCGCACGCTGGCGCGGCAGTGGGTCAGCGGGCTGGATGGTGCCGTCGAACGAGCCCGAGAAGCGGCGCTGGTTCAGCTGGGATATCCAGGCCATGCAGCAGGCGCTGGGGCTGGATATTCTGCCGGTGGAGATCGTGCTGGAGCCTTCGGAAGGGTCGGCCGACCTGCCGAAGGCCCAGCCGGTGACGATCGACCTGCCCAACGACCATCTGGGCTACGCCATCACCTGGTATGGTCTCGCGGTCGTGCTGCTCGTCATCTACATCATGTCCAGCCTGTCCAAGCCGGAAGCCGCCGAGCCGTGAGATCGATCCGCTACACCGCTGCCACCGCCGCCGTGCTGATCTATGCGCTGATCGTGCTGGGTGCGGTGGTGCGGACGACCAACTCCGGCCTGTCCTGCCCGGACTGGCCGACCTGCTATGGCCACTGGGTGCCGCTGCCGTCCGATCTCGCCGGCATTCCCAACCTTGGCTATAGCTACGGTCAGGTGATGCTGGAGTGGGTGCATCGCCTGATCGCGGGCTTCTTCGTCGGCCCGCTGGTATTGCTGCTGGCCGTTCTCACGCTGCGCTTCCGGCGCGAGCAGCGCGGCCTTGCCCTTGCCGGGTGCACACTCGTCGCGCTGCTGCTGGTCCAAGGTGCGCTTGGCGGCCTTACCGTACTGGACCGCAACAGCCCGTGGTCGGTCGCCATCCATCTGGGCAACGCGCTGCTGGTCCTCACGGTAACACTGCGCATCTTCACCTTCGCTTCCCCCATGCCGACCTCGGTCGCGGGCAAGTCGCTGCTGGCGCCGGCGGTGATCGCCTGGGGGTTGGCGCTGCTCGCCATGATGAGTGCGGCAGTGACCGCGAAAAGCGGCTCGACCCTCGCCTGCACGTCATGGCCTCTGTGCGATGATGCGCTCGTTCCGGACCTGAGCGATGGTGGCATCCTCATCCATTTCACGCATCGCGTGCTGGCCGCCTGCACGGGGGTCGCCTTGCTGGTGCTTTTCTGGCGCAGCCGGGTCGATTCGCGCGTCGACGACGACCGCCGCCGTCTCGCCGGGATCGCTGCCGGGCTGGTGGTCGTCCAGATCGGCCTTGGCGCCATGGTCATCCTGCTCGAAGCGCCGGTCTGGCAGGCCGTGCTCCATCAGGCCGTGGGCGTGCTCACCTTTGCCGTCGTGACCCTGCTGTTGTGGCGTTGCATGCCTAGCCGGCGCGGCGCCGGCGACCGTTTGCTTGGAGGTTCCGATGGGTTGGCATTACGCGGCGCTTGAGGAGCGCTTCCGCCGCATCGCCGGGATCGACGGTGCGTTGGCGATCCTCGGCTGGGACACGGCCGTCATCATGCCGAAGAAGGCGGCCACCGAGCGGGGCGAGCAGCTGGCGGCGCTCAAGCGGCTGTCGCACGACCTGCTGACCCATCCGGAGACTGGCGAGAAGCTGGCGGCGGCCGAGGACGAGGCGGATCTCGACCTCTGGCAGCAGGCCAACCTGCGGGAAATGCGCCGCAAGTATCGGCATGCCCACGCCGTCGAGCCCGCTCTTGTCGAGGCCATGGCCCGGGCGACCACCGCCTGCGAGATGACGTGGCGTGAGGCCCGTGCCGAGGCCGATTTCAAGCGCTTGGCAC
>JAPJRA010000465.1:0-1453 GCA_030824835.1 Geminicoccaceae bacterium
CATGACTGTCCCGGACGGCCAGGAAGTCGCCGTAGAACAGCTTCTCGATGCGGCAAGATCATCGGCTTTATCGGCCCGTCCGGTTGCGGCAAGAGCACGGTGCTGCGCAGCCTCAACCGGATGAACGATCTGATCCTGTCGTTCCGCTTCGAGGGCCATGTCCGCTTCCTCGGCCAGGACATCTATGCCAAATCGGTCGATCCGGTCGTCGTCCGCCGCCATATCGGCATGGTGTTCCAGCAGCCCAACCCGTTCTCGATGAGCATCTACGAGAACGTTGCCTTCGGCCTGCGCCTCAACCGCTTCAGGGGCGATATGGATGCCCGCGTCGAGCACGCGCTTCGACGTGCGGCCCTGTGGGACGAGGTCAAGGACAAGTTGAAGAACAACGGCCTGTCGCTCTCAGGCGGCCAGCAGCAGCGCCTGTGCATCGCCCGTGCGGTGGCGACCGAGCCCTCCGTGCTCTTGATGGACGAGCCCTGCTCGGCGCTCGACCCGATCGCCACCCGGCGTATCGAGGAGCTGATGCTGGAGCTGAAGCAGGACTACACGATCGCGATCGTGACCCACAACATGCAGCAGGCAATGCGGGTCGCGGACACGACCGCCTTCTTCTCGGTCGACATCTCGGCTGGAGGCCGTACTGGCTATCTCGTCGAGATGGGGCCGACCAAGGAGGTCTTCGAGAATCCCCGTGAGCAATTGACCAAGGATTATATCAGCGGCCACTTCAGCTGAGCTCGCGGAGCATCGCGCAATGACCAGATTGGCTCGACGCGACGTTCTCACGGCGCTGGCTTCTACGCCGGGGCTGTGCGTGTTCCGCTCCAATTCGGCCCAAGCGGCAGCCGGCCATTTGGCCTTGCAGGGCGCCGGAGCTACCTTCCCGACGCCGCTTTATGCCGCCTGGATCGAGCGGTTCCATCAGGTCCACCCGGAGATCAAGATTGCCTACGACGCCGTCGGCAGCGGCGAGGGCATCAAGCGCTTCACCGCTGGGGCTGTCGACTTTGCCGCCAGCGATGCCGCAATGACCGACGCCCAGATCGCCGCCGTGGACCGCGGCGTCCGTCTGATCCCGGCCACCGCCGGCATGGTGGTATTGGCCTACAACCTCCCCGGTCTCGACGGTCCTCTCAAGCTACCGCACGACGTCTATCCGGCAATCCTCGCCGGCGAGATCACCCGCTGGTCCGACCCGCGCATCGTCGCTGCCAACCCGGGGCTGCATTTGCCAGACAGCATGATCGCGATAATCGGTCGTCTCGACAGCAGCGGCACGACCTTCGCCCTCAGCAGCAATCTAAGTGCCGTGAGTCCCTCCTGGAAAAGCCGGCACGGGGTCGCAACTCGTATCGACTGGCCGAGCAGCGCGATGTTGGTACGCGGCAACGAGGGCGTCGCCGGGCGGATCAAGGTTACCGATGGCGCGATCGGCTACGTGGAGTACGGC
>JAPJRA010000465.1:1463-4236 GCA_030824835.1 Geminicoccaceae bacterium
GGACTGCCGACGGCCGAACTCGAGAATCGGGCCGGCGCCTACATTGCCGCGACACCGGAGAGCGGCGCCCAGGCCCTGGCCGAAACCGTACCCGAGATGCCGGCTAATCTTCGCATGTTCGTGGGCGATCCAAGCGGCGCTGCATCCTACCCGATCGTCACCTATAGTTGGTTGATCCTATACGATCACTATCCGGACGCGGAGCGCGAAGCTGCCGTCCTGGCGTTCGTGCGCTGGGGCCTGACGGAAGGCCAGCAACGAAGCGCCGACCTCGGCTACATACCGTTGCCGCAAGCGGTAACAGATCGGGCGCTCGCGATGCTGGGCGGGATCGGATAGCCTATGGTTGAAAATCCCGGCAGCGAACTGATGGCCGCCGGATACCGGTCAGACAAATTCCGGGAGACCTCTCCTTTGGGCTGTGCCCGCCTCGATCTCCCAGCCATTGAGCGTTCACTCAGGATCGTCCAGCGCGATTTCTCCCGCATCAACGCCCTGTTGCAGGTGCATCGCGATACCATGGACGACACCGTGGTCACGCGGATGATGGCCGGGTACGAGCTGGTCGATAAGACTCTCGCGGACGGTACCGACTTGTTTGCCTACGGCAACTCCAATCTCCTCCTCGAACTCAACACCCGGGTGCTGTGCGCCGACGGTGAACAGGAGCGACGGGCCTTCCTACCCCACGTCCGGGCGACCGAGGTCAAATTCTACGGCGAGCATGGTGCCGGCTTCGGCGCGATCTCAGAGTGGTACCGGGACCATCGCGGCGAATCGGCATGGCAGAGGGCGGCCGGCGTCTATGTCCGTGGTCTGAGCGAGCCGCAGCTCTTCATAGAGGGCAACCACCGCACCGGTGCCTTGATCATGAGCCACATCCTGGCACGCTCGGGCCAGCCTCCGTTCGTGCTCTCGGTCGACAATGCGATCGAGTATTTCGATCCGTCCTCGGTCATCAAGGCAACACGAAAATCAACCTTCGCCTTGCTATTCCAATTGCCCAAGATCAAGCGCCGCTTTGCCAAGTTCCTCGAGGCCAATTCCGATCCGGGATACCTGCTCGGCGGGATGAGGGTAGCCAAACCCACGAAGGCCAAAGCGAAGGAAAAGAAGAAATCCGGCTCCAACGGCAAAACTATGCGGACGCAGGAACCTGCCTGTCAGAGACGGTCTTAAGATCTCTGGCATTGTCTGATGGCACGTTCAGACGAAACGAGCCGCATCTACAGGTTTACTACAGACAATCTCGTAAAGACATACTGCAGGGCGTGACCGGCAACTGCCGTTTAGGCCTCAAGTGTTTAATACGACCCCATCCACGTTGATGACGCTTAACAGCTCGCTCATGAAGCTGCCGTACCAGCGTTGCGGTTGCGAAAGAACGAGGCTTGGGCGCCAACCGGCAGAAGCCCGGGAGGGGACGGGTCACGTCCCCTCCTCCCTTGGTGTGAGCCTTATGCCCGCAGCGCCTCCGGCTTGGCGCGGACCGGGACGGCCAAGCGGTCGAGCATCTCCTTCGGCACCACCTGCCAGAAATGGTCGAGCTCGAGATCGAAGTCGCGTAGGAGACGCTCCGCCAGGGGGCTCTGCGTCATCGCGTGATGCTCGGCCAGGAGCGAGCGAAGCTGGTCGACATAGTGCGGCACCTCCACACGCTGGAAGATCACCATGTCGGCATTGATGCGCTCGGCGAGCTTGGCCTTGGGATCCCAGACATAGGCCATGCCGCCACTCATGCCGGCGGCAAAATTGTCGCCGACGGAGCCCAACAGCACAGCCACACCACCGGTCATGTACTCGCAGCCATTGTCGCCGCAGCCCTCGACCACGGTGGACGCCCCGGAGTTGCGGACGGCGAAGCGCTCGCCGGCCCTGCCGGCGGCGAACAGCTTGCCCGCGGTGGCTCCGTAGAGGCAGGTGTTGCCGATAATGACGTTGTCGGCCCAGACGATCGGGCTGGATGGCAGCGGGCGAACCACGATGGTGCCGCCGGAGAGGCCCTTGCCGACATAGTCGTTGGCGTCGCCGAACACCTCTAGCTTGAGACCCTGGACGGCGAACGCACCGAGCGACTGCCCAGTCGAGCCCCGCAGGCGAACGGTGATGTGGCCCGGGGCGAGCTTGTCCATGCCGTAGCGGCGCGTGATCTCGGCCGACAGGCGGGTGCCCACGGCACGGTGCACGTTTCTGACATTGTAGGCGAGCTGCATCTTCTCGCCATCCTCGAGCATCGGCCGCGCGTCCTTGACCATCTGCGCGTCCAGCGTGTCCGGTACCGGATTGCGGCCCTCGATCGAGCAGCGGCGGCCGTGCGGGCCGGGGTCGATCTGGGCCAGGAGCGGGTTGAGGTCCAGATCGTCGAGGTCGGGATTGCCGCGGCTGATCTGGCGCAGCAGATCGGTGCGGCCGACCGCCTCGTCCAGCGTGCGCAGGCCAAGCGATGCCAGCACCTCACGCACCTCCTCAGCGATGAAGCTCATCAGATTGATGACCTTCTCCGGCGAGCCGGTGAAGCGCTGGCGCAGGTCCTCGCGCTGGGTGCAGACCCCGACCGGGCACGTGTTGGAGTGACATTGGCGGACCAGGATGCAACCCACCGCCACCAGCGACAGCGTGCCGATGCCGTACTCCTCCGCCCCCAGCAGGGCGGCGATGACGACGTCGCGGCCGGTCTTGATGCCGCCGTCGGTGCGCAGCGTGACGCGGTGGCGCAGCCGGTTCAGGGTCAGGATCTGGTTGACCTCGGACAGGCCCATCTCCCAGGGCGTGC
>JAPJRA010000466.1 GCA_030824835.1 Geminicoccaceae bacterium
ACCGCCTCTCGGCTGTCGAGAAGGTAGATCAGGACATTGGTGTCGAGCCCGAACCGCTCAGCCGCCACCGCCGATTCGCTCCAGCCGCTCGGCGTAAGCCTCCTCGCGATCGAAGCGCTGGATGCCCACGGGCCCGCTGGTCGAGAGCAGCCGCGCCAGCGCTGCGCGCTGCTCGGGTGTCAGCCGGGCGGGCCGGTCCTCGACGGGCAGCAGACGCGCCACAGGCTTGCCATGCCGCAAGACGACGAAGCCTTCCCCGGTCGCCTCGACCTGCCGGACAAGCTCGGAAAACCGCTGGTTGGCGTCGCGCAAACTGATGGTGGCGAGTTCGACCATCGTAAGCTCCACAATTGTCCTACAATGTAGTACATCTATCGCGACTGCGCAAGCCCAGCCTTCGGACCATCGCGACCTCTAGGCCGGCCGCGCCAGAATCCCGGGTGCAGGCGTCGCCTGGGCCTGTGCCGACAACGCGCTCCCGATCCACGGCCGCAACGGCTATGCCACGTAGTACCAGATCAGCCGTGTGTTCTGCGATGCTCGCATCCTCAATATCTTCGAGGGGGCGGCGGAGATCCAGGCGCAGGTGGTTGCGCGGCGGTTGCTCAGCCAGTAGCTGCGCTCGATGGGCATGCTCTAGGTTTGATCCGAGGAACTTGCCCGCCCCTGTTGCAAGCCGGCGATAAGGTCTTGTACCAGCCGGGCCAACGGCTCGATCTCGACCGTGGCGGTTCGCCAGACGACGCCCGCGTCGATCTCGTCATAGACGTGGCGCAGGACATTGCCGATGCCGGCGATCCTGCGCCATTCGATGTCGGGATGCGCCACCCCTTCAGCTGCGCCGGGAGCCGGCGCGAAGCCTCGGACACAACCTCGGGACAGCACTCGACCCGCCTGTCGGCTACGACCTCGGCTCGGCCCTTGGCGGCCAGCAGCGCCCGGAGATCGTGACCGCATCGAGCATGTGCTCAAGCGCCAAGCACCTCCGGCTGTTCAGGCATGCTTGGCTGCTACGTCGCCGGGCCGCCGCTCATGTACATCGAGCCCGGTCGACGGTCACTCACGCAAGCCGATCAGCGAGTCCGTCTAATCTATCACCCTGATATATCTAGCATATTCGGACATGCTGAGTACCAGAAAGACGACTGCAGGTCACTGTTTAATTGCCGGATCGAGCAAAACTCTGTACACTTGCATACAATCGATAAACAAAGGGACAGTGTGCTATGTCTCGTTCGGGGGATCTAATCGTAGCGGCGGCGGCCCTTTTCTACATCGGCCAAATCTCAAATCCGGCAATCGGGGCCGATCCTGGGATATCCGACGGCAGGATCGTCTTCGGCCAATCCGCTGCATTCGACGGGCCTGCTGCGGCACTGGGCCTTGGGATGCGCGAAGGCATCCTTGCTGCGTTCAACGAGGCGAACGCGACGGGGGGTGTGAATCGGCGCAAACTTGAGCTTGTCTCCTACGACGACGGTTATGAGCCCGAGCGCGCGATCGCCAACACCAGAAAGCTCATCGATGTGGACGGGGTGTTCGCGTTGATCGGCGAGGTCGGCACGCCAACCTCGGCTGCTGCGCAGCCGATCGCGACAGCAGCGGGCGTTCCTTTCATCGGGCCCTTTACGGGTGCGAGCTTTTTGCGCGACCCGGCACTGACCAATGTCGTCAACGTTCGGGGTTCCTACGATCAGGAGACGGAAGCCTGGCTCGAGCATCTGACGAACGACCTGGGGCTGACCAAGATCGCGGTTCTCTATCAGGACGACTCGTTCGGCCGAGCTGGGTTGTCGGGCGTGACCAAGGCCATGGAAAAGCGCGGGATCAAACCGGTCGCCGAGGGCACCTATGAACGCAACACCACAGCCGTGAAGATGGCGCTGCTTGGCATCCGTAAGGTCGAACCCGAGGCCGTCGTGATGATCGGCGCCTACAAGCCGGTTGCCGAATTCATCAAGCTGGCGCGCAAACTGAAAATGGACCCCGTGTTCGTGAACATTTCCTTCGTCGGCTCGAACGCACTGGCGAAGGAGCTCGGCACGGACGGAGATGGCGTTGTGATAACCCAGGTCGTGCCCTTTCCCGACGACACCAGCCTGCCTCTGGTAGCGCATTATCAGGCGGCCCTGAAGGCGATGAACCCGAATGCCGAGATCGGCTTCGTTTCCCTCGAAGGCTACATGGTCGGCACGCTGGTCGTGCAGGTGCTGCAGCAGATGAAGGATCCGCTGACCCGGACCGACTTCCTGTCGGCGGTCAGATCCATGGGCACCTTCGACCTGGGCGGCGTGTCGCTCACATATGGCCCCGACGACAATCAGGGTATGGACGAGGTCTTCCTGACGGTTATCCAGCCCGACGGCAGCTTTAAGGCTGTGGAACGGTTGGAGCGCTGATCCGTCAATCGGCCGGACGCCGTTGGCTTCGAGATCTGACTTGCATCGCACCGTGCCGACATGGGCGTGGACAAGCTGGGGACGCTCCCGGCGAGCGGAGACTGCGGTTGCGACCGGCGCAGCCCGCCGCCTATCGGGAATCAAGGCACGGCTGCTCGCGGCGTTCGGCGCCATGGCTCTGCTTACCCTCAGCGCCTCCGGCGTGGCTTGGTATGCATTCTCGGACGTGAAGCGCTCGGTTGCGGCGATCACGGCGGAGAGCGTGGTCAGCATGGCCGCTTCCCTTCGCTTCGCGGAGAAGAGCGCGGAGATCACCGCCATCGCGCCGGCGCTCATGGCGGCGGGCAACGAGCAGGAGCGTCTCCGCGAGGCGAGCGCGCTGACGCAGCGCCTTGATGAACTCGCAGGCTTGGCCGACGCGCTGAGGGCGACGGGCGTCGCCGAGGAACGGCTCGCGAAGTTGGGAGAACTCGCCAAGGGCATTTCGTCGGGCCTGGACGGGCTCAGCGGCGCCGTTGCGAAGCGGCTGCTGTCGACGGCGCAGCGTGAAGCGTCGCTGGCGGGCCTGCTACAGGCGCACGACCGGTTCGACCAAGCGCTCGAGCCGCTGGTCGACGACGCCGGCTTCGATCTGATCGTAGCGAGCGATCAGGTGACCGCGGACAGTAAGGACGCCATCACCAAGCTGGTCGAGGGCGGTGTAAGCGAATTGCAGGCGCTTTTGACCCTGCGCGCCCAGGGAAATCTGGTCGCGGGGCTTCTTTCTTCGGCAGCAAGCGCCGACGATGCGGCGCTGGTGGGACCAATCCGCGAACGGTTCGTGGCTGCCGCCGCGACCATCGATCAAGCTCTGGACGCACTCGCACAATCTGCAGATATCGACAGCCTTCGTACGGCCAGTGCCGCGCTCATGCAGCTTGGAACCGGCCGAGAGAGCCTCTTCAATCTGAGGCTGGGAGAGCTGGCTGGCCAGGCAGCACTGCGCGACTCCGTGCAGGCGAAGCGCGCCGCCATCGCGGTGGCCGTCGACAAAGCGCACGACGCTTTGCTGAAGACGCTGGAGCCGCTGGTCGACGATGCCAGCTTCAACCTGATGTTGGCAGGGGAGCAGACGGGCGCGGGAGGCATGGATGGGAGCGATGGAACTCTTGAGGATCAGATCACCCGATTCCAAGCGCTCCTGACCGAACGGGCAGACACCTATTTGATCGCCGGCATCCTTGCCGCGGCCGCTCGTGAGGCCGATCAGGCGCAGCTGCAACCACTCCACGAGCGATTCGTCGCGGCGGTGGCAAAGGCCCAGAGAAGCATAGAGAGCTTACCGGACGGACCGGAGAGGGCTCGGCTGATCGATGCCAGCGCGACACTGACGACACTCGGCGCCGGCGACGACAACCTGTTCGATGCGCGAGCAAGGGAGCTTCGAGCCGCGAGCGAGATGCGGGAGACGCTGCAGGCCAAGCGCGCCACGGCCGCGGCGGCGGTAGACACGCTACATGAGGCGCTGCTGAAGGTGCTTGAGCCGCTCGTCGATGACGCCGGCTTCAATCTGATCGTCAGCAGCGACCAGTTCACGGCGAACAGCAAGGCGGCAATCCAGAATCTGGTGGAGGGTGGCGTAGCCGACCTTCAGTCGCTGCTGACCCTGCGCGCCGAGGGCAATCTGATCGCGGGTCTGCTGAACGAGGCCAGCGGCGTGGCCGACCGGAATGCATTGGAACCACTGCGAGACCGTTTTATCGCTGCCGCCAACCATGCGAGGAAGTTGAACACCGGACAGCCCGACGGGAACAACGAACTCAGCGGCCTCGTGCAGAGCCTGGTAGGATTTGGGAT
>JAPJRA010000467.1 GCA_030824835.1 Geminicoccaceae bacterium
CCGATAAACCGCGAAGTCGGATTGCGTCCCGGTCTTTTCCCCGCATTGGACTTGTTCTGCGCTTGGTTAACCTCGCGCATATTCTCGATCCTGTTGTGCGCCGGATTGCCGTCTATGTGGTCGATTTGGCCCTTCGGCCATTCGCCAAAATGGATCGCCCAGGCGGCGCGATGGGCCAAAACAGGCACGTCCAAGACGGCGCCACGAAGATGCCCGGCGGCATTCACCGATGCCAGAGCCTCGCGACCCGCGTATCGCTTGTTCCACATGGCACATCGAGTTTCGGCCGATGTATTCCCCGGCTTGAACCATTCCGGCCCACGCTCTTTCCAGAACAGCTTTCCCGTCTCCGGGTCATAGCGAAGAAGAAGGCGTAGGGTTTCCGGAGAAATCTTGTCCATCTTCAAATCTCCTCATCCAGCCGCGCGGCCCGCAGCCGCTCCAGCCGTGTCACGGTCATGGGGCCGAGCAGCCGCATGGCGATTTCGCGGGGCAGGGGGATCGACCATCCGTCCCGGGTGACCCGGATGCCGACGAGCGAGCAACGGCAGGGGTAGCCCCGGGCGTCGTCGTGAAAGCCGGCCTCGCAGATCTCGCCCAACTCGTTCTCCGGGTCGGTCTCCTCGAGCCAGGCGTCGGTGATGTCGTCGTAGCCGTCGCAGGGAGGCAGCGCGTAGGAGGGCAGGGGGCCGTCAAGCATCACCGCCCCTCCATCGAGGCGATACACTCGGCGCCAAATATGTGCCGACAGGCCTCCGGCCGATGGGTGATCTGTCCCACCGCCCACTCGGCGGCCGCCTCGACCCTGGGGCCGATCTGGATGCCGGCGTAGAGGCCAGCCGCGACAGACCAGAAGACGATGAGCGCCGCCAACAGCGCGCGGCCGGTCCAGGGCATCCAGCGGCAGTCGCGGCGCTTCTGCTCGAAGGTGCCAGCGCGGCGGGCGTCGACCAGCTCGTCCGGGTGGAGGCGGGCTGAGAACTCGGGCGTCATGCTGCGTCCTCCAGCTGGGGGACGATCAGAACCTGGACCAGCCGGCCGGACTTCACCGACGCATGGTGCAGGATGTTCCCGAGGATCAGCTGGCCGAAGATCATGTTGGCCACGGCCGATTTGTTCGTCTCAAGCAGTCCCATCTGGATGTCCTCATCTCAGGGCGCCAGCGGCTCGGCTTCGTCGCGCTGGCTGATGCAATGCAATATGCATCACGTGAGGACGGCAGTCAATGCAAAATGCATCGCATCGGTATCGTTGCGATTCGGCTTGGCCATGACGTTGGCCAAGCCATCAAGCGCTTCGGCTGTTCAGATCTCCTGGGCTGTCTTACGCTCGCTTCACCCACTGGATGTTGGCCACCCAATCTGGCGCCAAATTATGCATCGGAGGAGCATTCCAGCTTTCGAGCGTCACATAGCCATCAGGCTGTCTGCGAACGATCTTCACGAACCGCCTTCCGTCCGGGAGCGCGACAACGCATTCCTGCCCATTGGCATTGGCGATTGGCGTGTGTTCGTCGTAGATCAGGATGTCGCCATCCAGATATCTGGGATACATGCTGTCGCCGCGGACCCGGACGGCAACAGCGTTCGGGCCGACGCCTGGCGGAGGATCGACCTCATCCAGAGCCCCTCCATCATCGACCGCGAACACTTCGGCGCCGGCGCCGACAAACCCGACGAGGGGCACCGGCTTCTTTCCGTCGTCCCCAATGCCGAGGAACAGCCATTCCGGAGAGACCCTGAACGCTCTGGCGTAGCGCTCCGCTCCCTTCTTGGTGAAGTTCCGCGAGCCGTTCTCGTGGCCGCGATAGGTTCCCTCCGGCCAGCCAAAGCGCCGCGCTGCCTCAGCAGCATCCTTATATCCAGCGCGCTCGCGCGCCAGCTTCAATCTTTCATATGCTTCCATGGCGCTACAAATAGCACCGGGCGCAATGCAAATGGCATTGACGTGCGAAATTTCCTGATGCAAATTGCATCACATGGAGCACATCTTTCACATATGGCCCAAGATCTCTGATCTGGCCTCTGATCTCGGCAAGCCGTACCCGACCGTCGCTGCGTGGAAGCAGCGGGGCAGGATCCCTGCCGACTACGATCTGGACATGATCGCTGCCGCAAAGCGGCGCGGGAAGCGCCTCACTCTCGAGGACCTCGCCCGCGCCCGCAGCGAGCTTCGCCGCCACAGCGAGGGGGCGAGCGCCTGACTGCTCGCCCCCTCTGTCACTCGTTAACCGCTTCACCACTCATTTCCTAATCTCTGCCACCTCCCTGCAGGAACATTCGCACAAGCGGCTGCGGCAGAACAGGAAACCCGGTTTCCACAGGATCCCACATGTCCGACAGCCACATCATCCGCGCGTTCACCGGCAAGCTGATCGAGAAGATCGGCGGCTTCGATGCGACCGCGGCCCTGCTATCCGCCCGGTTCGGGAAAGAGGTCCACAAGGGCACCCTGTCCAAGCGCCAGGCCGGCGACCTGGAATGGCCCCTGTCCCACATCTGGGCGCTCGAGGACGCCGCCGGCGACCACTGCATCAGCCGGTATCGCAGCCAGGTCCTGCCCGAGATCAGCGAGGGCGTCTCTCTCATGCACGGCGTCGCCACCCTGGCGCGCGAGAACGGCGAGGCCATGGCGGCCGTCGCTGACTTCGTCGCCGGAACCGGCTGCCGCGATCGCGCGCGGAAGGAAGTCTCGGACCTGATCGGCGCCAGCAAGTCCCTGGCGGCTGTGCTGGAGCGGGAGGGGGAGGAGCAGTGACCCCGACCCCAGACCAGAAGCGCCGCTTCGTCGCGGCCATCCGCAGCGGGCAGCGCGACATCGGCGACGCCGGGCGCGCAGCCGGGCTGACCTTCGCCGAGGCGGCCGAGTGCTGGGCCGCAGGCGTGGCTGCGAAGCGGCTGCGCATGGCCAACGATCTGCCCGGCTTTCGATATGTCGAGGAAATACCTGCCCATGCCTCCTAAGCCCGGTCCCATCAAGCACGGCACCGTCTATGCCTATAAGGCGCGCGGATGCCGGTGCAAAAAATGCCGCAAGGCGAACACCGATCATTGCCGCGCCTATCTGCGCAAGAAGGGCGTGCCCCCGATCGGGCAGGTCTGCGAACTGCCGGATGGGCGGCGCTTTCGCACCCAGTCCGAAGCGGCCCAAGCGCTGGGGGTCTGCAAAAGCACGATCAGCAACCACCTGAACCGTCATGGCAACCTCGACAGGATCGGGGCGACGCCGGGCGGCCGGGCGCCGAGGCGCTGCAAGCCAATCAAGATCGGGCCGAGGGAATGGGAGTCGAACGCGGCCCTGGAGCGCTATCTTGGGGTCAGGCCCGGGCGGGTCTATGACTGGCTGCGCCGCGGGGACATGGATCGCTTGATGGGCGCGTTGATGGCCGCCGATGCCCGCGCCGCTCAAGCCCGACAGGTGGCGGCATGACAGCCCCATCCGCAAAGGCGCTTTTCCGCGCCACCAGGTCAAAGCGAGCGCCGGCAGGGCCTGCGCTGCTGGACGACCTCACTGTGCAGCGGAAGCCCGAAGCGCCCCGGCGCGCCGAAGATTTTTACCCTACCGGCGAGCCTGAGGCTGTGCGTGGACTTCTGGTGCGAGACAGCGACCAGATCCGCGCCTGCGGCAGTGTCTGGGAGCCAGCCTGCGGCGAGGGCGCCATGGTGCGCGAGATCCGCGCCGCCGGCATCCCGTGCTGCGCTTCCGATCTGATCGACCGCGGCTGCCCCGATAGCTGGCGCGCTGATTTCTACACTTGCCTGCGCAGCCGGGCCCGCGCCATCATCACCAATCCGCCCTACTGCGAGATCAACGCCCGGCATGGCCACGGCCGCTGGTTGCGGCACACCCTGGCCATGCCGGGCTGGGATTACCTCGCGCTGCTGATGTCCTGGGACTGGCCCGCGGCGCGTGCGAATGGCCTGGGCGCGCTGCTGGAGGCCAACCCGTTCAGCTACTGCTACCTCATGCGCTGGAAGCTCGATTTCACCGGCGAGGGCAGCCCGCCCCAGCGCAACGCCTGGTTCGTCTGGCGCCGCGGCTGGGCCGATGTGCCCATGCAGATGCGGTTCATGGACAAGACCGACGGGGCGGCGCTTCAGCAAGGGGCCCTGTTCCAATGACAGCCTACCGTTTCACCATCCCCGGCAAGCCCTATGCCAAGCGCCGGCCGCGCGCCGGCTACAGCCACAAGCTGGGCCGGTCCATCACCTACGACGCCCCGGGC
>JAPJRA010000468.1 GCA_030824835.1 Geminicoccaceae bacterium
CTACCGTCGTCACCATCTTCCCGGAAATGTTCCCCGGGCCGCTGGGGTTGTCGCTGGCCGGCAAGGCGCTGGCCGGTGATCTGTGGCGGCTGAACCCGGTCGATCTGCGCGGCTTTGCCACTGACCGGCATCGCACCGTCGACGACACGCCGTTCGGCGGCGGTGCCGGGATGGTCATGCGGCCCGACGTGGTCGCACGCGCGGTCGACGAGCTGGTGGCACAGGCGGCACCCGGCCCCCTGGTCTATCTCAGCCCGCGCGGGGAGCCGCTGCGGCAGGCCCGCGTGCGCGAGCTCGCCGCCGGGTCCGGGGCGATCTTGCTGTGCGGCCGCTACGAGGGCGTCGATCACCGCGTGATCGAGGCCCGTGGTTTTCTCGAGCTGTCCTTGGGCGATTTCGTGCTCTCGGGCGGCGAGCTCGCGGCGATGACCCTCATCGATGCCTGTGTGCGACTCCTGCCCGGCGTGGTCGGCGATGCCGCCTCGCTGGCCGAGGAGAGCTTCGCCGACGGGTTGCTTGAATACCCCCACTACACCAGGCCGCAGGTGTGGGAGGGGCGTGCCGTGCCCGACGTGTTGCTGTCGGGCCATCACGGCAGGATCGACGCCTGGCGACAGGAGCAGGCGCGGACGATCACGATGTCCCGGCGGCCGGACTTGGTCGGGACCTCTCGCCAACGCTGACAAGGCGGCCGTGTATGCGGCCCCCATAACGAAATGAGGATGCGATGAACCTGATTATGCAGCTCGAGCAGGAGCTGGTCGACCGTCTCCAGGGCGAGCGCGCCGTTCCCGACTTCCGCCCCGGCGACACGGTCCGCGTCAACGTCAAGGTCATCGAGGGCACCCGCGAGCGCGTGCAGGCCTTCGAGGGCGTGTGCATCGCGCGGCGCAATCGCGGCATCAACTCCGCCTTCACGGTCCGCAAGATCTCTTACGGCGAGGGCGTCGAGCGCGTCTTCCCGCTCTACAGCCCGCGCATCGACAGCATCGACGTGGTGCGTCGCGGTCGCGTCCGTCGCGCTAAGCTCTATTATCTGCGTGGCCGCACCGGCAAGTCGGCGCGCATCGCCGAGCGCCGCGACGACCGCCCGGCCAAGGCCGTCCGGGCCGCTGAGTAGCTAGATCGACGTCGAGGGGGTTTGGAGCATGACCAGCGCACGCACCTTGTTTCAGAAGATCTGGGACGCGCATCTCGTCGAAGAGAATGCTGACGGCACCTGCCTCCTCTACATCGACCGGCACCTGGTCCACGAGGTCACCAGCCCGCAAGCCTTCGAGGGCCTGCGGCTGACCGGCCGCAAGGTCCGCCGGCCCGACGCGACGCTGGCGGTGCCCGACCATAACGTCCCCACCAGCGATCGCTCGCAGCCGATCGTCGATGCGACCTCGCGTATCCAGGTCGACACGCTGACCGAGAACTGCCGGGAGTTCGGGATCGAGCTGTTCGGCATGCGCGACGTCCGCCAGGGCATCGTGCACGTGATCGGCCCCGAGCAGGGCTTCACCCTGCCGGGCACCACCATCGTCTGCGGCGACAGCCATACCAGCACCCACGGCGCCTTCGGGGCCCTGGCGTTCGGCATCGGCACCTCCGAGGTCGAGCATGTGCTGGCCACGCAGACTCTGGTGCAGAAGCGCCCGAAGACGATGCGGATCACCGTCGACGGCGATCTGCCGGTCGGCTGCACGGCCAAGGACGTGATCCTGGCCATCATCGGCAAGATCGGCACCGCCGGCGGCACGGGCTATGTCGTCGAGTATGCCGGCAGCGTGATCCGGGGCCTGTCGATGGAAGGCCGGATGACGATCTGCAACATGTCGATCGAGGCCGGCGCCCGCGCCGGGCTGATCGCGCCGGACGAGAAGACCATCAAGTATTTCGAGGGCCGCCCGATGGCGCCCAAGGGCGCCGCCTGGGAGCTGGCCGCCAGCTGGTGGCGCACCCTGCCCTCGGACGATGGCGCCCTCTACGACACCGAGATCGCCCTTGATGCCGCGACCATCGAGCCGCAGGTGACCTGGGGCACCTCGCCCCAGGACGTGGTCCCGATCACCGGTGCGGTGCCCGACCCTAGCAAGGTGGCCGATGCCACGCGCCGGCGGGCGATGGAGCGGTCGCTGCACTATATGGGCCTCCAGCCCGGCACCCCGATGGAGCAGGTCAAGGTCGACACCGTGTTCATCGGCTCGTGCACCAACGGCCGCATCGAGGATTTGCGGGTCGTGGCGGGCCTCGTCGCCGGCAAGCGCGTCGCTGCCGACGTCCGCGCCATGATCGTGCCCGGCTCGGGCCTCGTGAAGCACCAGGCCGAGGCCGAGGGGCTGGACGAGATATTCCAGGCTGCCGGCTTCGAGTGGCGGGAGCCCGGCTGCTCGATGTGCCTGGGCATGAACCCCGACCAGCTCAAGCCCGGCGAGCGCTGCGCTTCAACCAGCAACCGCAATTTCGAGGGCCGCCAGGGCAAGGGCGGACGCACGCACCTGGTAAGCCCGGCCATGGCCGCCGCCGCGGCGCTGACCGGGCATCTGGCGGACGTGCGCAAGCTGTCCTAGGGCGCTTGTACCTTACCGTTCTGGAAACCGGCCCATGCTGCTGCGTGGGCCGGCGCTTGCCGTGTGCAGGCCCTCGCCAGAGGGCCGTCTCTAGCACTGGATGATCCGATGCGCCGTGCGTTGCTCATTCTGGTCATCATCTGCGGCGCGGGGCTGCCGGGCATGGTCGGCGCCCAGACGGCCGAGCCCAATCCCGACGATCTGCGCAACCTAGCGGAACTGCTGCGCAAGCCGGACATCCAGGCTTGGCTCGAAGCGCAGGCGGCAGCGCCGCCGCCCGGGGCGCTCCACGAGGGGCCGGCCTTGGGCACCCAGGCGACGCTTGCCGAGAACCTGGAGGAGGCTCGCGGGTTCGTGCGCGAGCTCGGGACGGCGCTCCCGACCCTGCCCGGACAGCTCGAGCAGGCCTGGGGCCGCGTCGCCGGGGAGATCCAGGAGCGCGGCCCGCTTTCCATCGTCCTGCTGCTGGCGATCTTTGCCGGGCTCGGATTCGGCCTCGAATGGCTGTTCATGCGCGCGACCACCGCCATTCGGCAGACGGTGATCGCCGCTGGTGTCGATACGGTCGCGCAGCGCGTGCGCGCCGCCTGGATGCGCACGGTCTACGGCCTGGGCATGGTGGTGGCCTTCGCGCTGGGCAGCATCGGCGCCTTCCTTCTGTTCGACTGGCCGCCGCTGCTCAAGCAGATCGTGCTCGCCTATCTGTCCATGGTGCTGATCGTGCGGGTGGTGCTGGTCCTGGGCCGCATCCTGCTCGCCCCTGGCGTCGAGCGCTTCCGCATCATCCCGATGGCCACGCCGGCGGCCTGGTTCTGGTTCGTCTGGTCAGCCGTACTGGTCGGCTACTTCTTCTTCGTCCGGTTCTCGCTCGAGATCCTGGCCATGCTCGGCGTCACCCCGCCGGCACGGTTTGCGGCCGGCATGGCCGCCGGCATCGTCCTGCTCGGCATGGCGCTGTGGGTCGTCTGGCGCCATCCGGACAGCGTCACCGGCGTGCCCCATGCCGGCGGCGCGCGCCTCGGCAGCTGGCTGCTTTCGGCCTATCTGGTCCTGGTCTGGCTGCTGCTGTTTACGGGCTCACCGACGCCGTTCTACATCGGTATCGTCCTGCTGCTGCTGCCGATTGCGATCACCAGCAGCCGCCGTGGCGTCATTCATCTGCTGCGAGCCGCGGCCGACGAGCGGCCAGCGGATACGAACAGCTCGCTGTGGGCGGCCCTGTTGGAGCGCGGCCTGCGGGCGCTGCTGCTGATTGGTGGGGCGTTCCTGATCGCCCACATCGCTGGCCTCGATCTGGGCGAGCTCACCACGAGCGACACCATGGCGACCCGCCTGCTGCGTGGCGCGATCAACGCCGTCATCATCGCCATGCTGGCGGACCTCGCTTGGTGCGTCCTTCGGGTCTGGATCGATCGCACACTGGCCGAGGCCATCGCGGCCGGGCCTGTGGAAGGAGACGAGGCGCGGCGACGGGCGCGGCTGCGCACGCTGCTGCCGATCCTGCGCAACATCCTGTTCGTGCTGGTGCTGGTCACGGCGGCCCTCATGGTCCTGTCCTCGCTCGGCGTGCAGATCGGCCCGCTCCTGGCCGGCGCCGGCGTCGTCGGCGTCGCCATCGGCTTCGGCGCCCAGACGCTGGTCAAGGACATCATCTCGGG
>JAPJRA010000469.1 GCA_030824835.1 Geminicoccaceae bacterium
TCCTTACCCTCCATGTTGCCGGCCAGCCCATCGACCCCAAGCGAGGTGAGCGCCGGGTTGCCGTGGCTCTCGGCCCAGTACGCGACCGCGACGCCGGCCACGAACAACACGCCCATCGCCGCCAGGATCGCCCAGCCCTGCCGTTCGTCGCCGGCCATGCGGCCGAACAGGTTGGTGAGCCCGGCACCGAGCGCGAAGATCGAGATGATCTGCACGAAGTTGCTGAGCGGCGTCGGGTTCTCGTACGGATGGGCGGAATTGGCGTTGAAGAAACCGCCGCCGTTGGTGCCGAACATCTTGATCGCCTCCTGCGAGGCCACCGGCCCCTGCGCGATCACCTGCTGGCCGCCGTCCAGCGTGCTGGCGGCGACGTAGGGGTCGAGATTTTGCGGCACGCCCTGGAACACCAGGAACAGGGCGAACAGGATCGATACCGGCAGGAGCACGTAGAGCGTGATGCGGACGAGATCGGCCCAGAAATTGCCGATCGTGCCCACGCCCGAACGGGTGAAGGCCCGCACCAGCGCCACCGACAGCGCGATGCCGGTAGCTGCAGACAGGAAGTTCTGCACCGTGAGCCCGGTCATCTGCACCAGGTAGCCCATGGTGCTCTCGCCACCATAGGACTGCCAGTTGGTGTTGGTGACGAAGCTGACCGCGGTGTTGAAGGCAAGATACTCGCCGACCGCCGGCAATGCTTGCGGGTTGAGCGGCAGCATATGCTGCATCCGCATCAGCGCGTAGAGCAGCAGGGCGCCCAGCCCGTTGAACAGCAGCATGGCGAGCCCGTAGGTCACCCAATGCTGCTCGGCTCCCGGTTCGACGCCGGCCACACGGTACAAGCCGTGCTCGATCGGCGCCATCAAGGGTGACAGGAAGGTGCGCTCGCCGGCCAGCAGCCGGGTCAGGTAGCCGCCCAGCGGGCGCGCCAGCGCCACGACGAGCAGGCAGAAGAGGGCGATCTGCGCCCAGCCCAGTAAGGTCATGGTGGTCTGTTTCTCAGAAGCGCTCGGGCCGCAGCAGCGCCACGAGCAGGTAAGCCGTGAGGCCCGCGAACGTCAGGCCGAACAGAATCAGATCGAAGGTCATGGCTCAGCCCCGCTCGCAAGCCATCAGATAGAGGGCCAGCAACGCGAAGCTCGCAGCACCTAGCCCCAGCAGCAGCAGATCCTGCATATGGATCTCCAGGTCGACGGCCCTGCCCGGATATCGGGCGGGCCGGCCTCGCTTGTGCCGTGGCAGCGCTAAGCGGGCCATTGGGTCGAGCGGCCCCTCATCTAAATGCCGCATAAATGTCCGGGATGCCGCGGCCGACCTGACGGGGCCGTCCTCGGGGTTATGGCCGACGGCATCACCCATGCTCCTGCCGGCGGCAGCTCAAGAGTGGCAGGGGCCGGCGGCGCCGGACGGCATCGTGCCGGCCATTGCCGTCAGCGCTGCGGGCCTAAAGATCTGATCAAGTTACGCCGGGTCGAAAGCATGTGGTCAAAACAATGCGTGCATACAGGAAATACTCCTGACAGCATCCCGCTATGATCAGCTCATAAATTCATCCACCAGGAGCTAAACACATGAAACGTCTTCAGGCCGGCCTGGCCGTCGCGGCCACTCTCTCCCTTGTCGCAACGGCAGTCCCTGCGCGCGCCGAGTCGATCAAGAACATCGTGCTTGTCCACGGTGCCTAGGTTGACGCCTCCGGCTGGAAGCCGGTTTACGATATCCTCACCAAGGAGGGCTTCAAGGTCACGATGGTGCAGGAACCCGAAACCTCCTTTGCTGCAGACGTTGCCGCGACGAAGCGGGTTCTTGACCTGGAGGACAGACCCACCCTGCTCGTCGGTCACAGCTATGGCGGCTCGGTCATTACCGAGGCCGGCGTCCATCCGAATGTCGCCGGTCTGGTCTACGTGGCGGCACATGCGCCCGATGTCGGTGAGGATGAGAGCGAACTCGGCAAGAAGACCCCGAGCTTGTTGGCCAAGGCCGAGGGAGCGCTCAAGAAGACGCCGGATGGATTTACCTACCTCAATCCGGCCGTGTTCCCAAAGTTGTTCGCGCCTGATCTGCCGCGCGAGCGGGCGGAGTTCGTGGCGCGTTCCCAGGTATTGGCTGCGGCCTCGGTGTTCAGCACGCCGCTGACCGAGGCGGCCTGGAAGACGAAGCCGAGTTGGGGTGTCGTCGCGGAGAGCGACCAGATCATCAACCCCGACCTCGAGCGCTGGTACTATGCGCGTGCCAAGAGCCAAACGACCGAGATCAAGGGCGCCAGTCACTCCGTCTACGAATCGCATCCCCGCGAAGTCGCAGCCGTGATCGCGAAGGCCGCCCGAAGCCTCCAGGAATAGCCGCCACTCACCGGGCGACGTCATGGGAAGCATTTCATATCGACGACGAGTAGGCTGCACGGCGGCAGGTAATCGTCGCCATGGGCTGGTGCTCTTTGCCCCGTTCGAGCATTGTACGCGGGAGCATCGGAGATGACGACCAGGTAGCACGATCGACTGGTGCTCGACGCTCGTTTCGCTGCCGGCCTGCAGCTGACAACAGGCATGATCGTCGAGGTGCCGGACACCACCAGTCTGCTGGAGTTGATCGTGCGCTCGGGCGACTGCCCGACAGACGGACGAACAGGCTAAACTATTGACCCGCCGTCTGCCCGATAGCCCGGATCTCGGCGATCGGGAACTCCTCGAGGTCGCCGCCTGCCGTCTTGAAGCTCGCATTCTGCTGCCAGTTGCGATTGGCCGCGAGGCGACCGACCTCGGAGCGGGCGAACAGGCCGAGCTGCAGCGCGTCGACGGGCGGCCCGCTGCCGGCGTCGCCTTCGGCGAGCTTCTCGCGAATGGCGAAGGCCAGCGTGCCGTTCCTGCCGTCATAGCTGTCCAGGGCGGGCTGCAGGCTGCTGGCGGCGGTGAGAACCAGGAAACCACCTTCGTGGGCGAGCTTGTCGGAGCCCTTCATGTTGAAGGCCCCCGAATAGCAGGTGTCGAGAAACAGGAACCGGTTGCGGGCCGGGATCTCGGCGATCTGCCGGAGAAGGTCGGCGCCGTTCAGGCCCTGGTCGGCGATGCCAGCCTCCGTCGTCGCGTTGCTGGTCACATAGGTATAGGCGCCGTCGTCGTTCGCGATGCCATGGCCGGCGAGGTAGATCAGGAGCGCATCGTTGACCTGTACCGTGCGGGCGAGCCGCGCCAGCGCGGCCGATAGGCCCTCCCGCGTCGCGTCGGCGTTCTCCAGATGCTGGACGTCGATCTGCGCGTAGGCCGCCGGGCGCGACGCCTCGATGATGTCGGCGAAGGTGCGCGCGTCGGCCACCGCGAACTTGAGCTGCGGCCACTCCCCCCCATAGTCGTCGACCCCGACCGCCAGCACGTGCAGCGTCCTCGGCCGCGGTGGCGGCAGGCCGTCGCGCCGCACCAGGAGCGGCGCCGACTGCGCGGCGAGGCCGGCGCCGTCATAGGCGCGGAACACCAGCGTGGTCTCCAGGTCTGCGAGCGGCACCACGCGTTCGACGGTGACCGTCTGACCTGCGGTCAACGGCGCCTGGGCGGCGCTGGCCGGCACCTCGACGCGGCCGGTGTTGCGGCCGCCGACCAGGGCATCCACCGCGGCCAGGCCGCGATTGCCGGCGGTGATGCCCACCCGCAGGCGGATGGCCTCGGTCGTGGCCGGAATGGTCACGGTCCGGGTAAGGCCACCGCCGCCGCCCGGTGCGGTCAGATCGATGCAGCCGTCGGCAAGCTGCGTGGGTGTCTTGGCAGCGCCCGCGGCAGAGACCCTCTTGAGCCCGCGCGTCGCGACGTCACTCGGCATCTGGTCGAGCGGGCAGTAGGCCTCGAGTGCCAGCCTTGGCAAGGCCAGGTCCTCGAACAGCGCCGCCACCCGCTGACCTTGCGCGATGGTGGGCCAGCTCGCCTCGTCGCCCAGGACCGAGCGGACGGCGTCCGGGTCGTAGAACAGCCGATAGGCCTGATCGAAGGGCAGCCAGGTGCCGGTCGGCGCCTTGGTCGTCCCGTTCTGCTGGTAGCCCACGAGCTTGGCCCCGCCCTGGTCGGCATGAGCGAACAGCCCGTCGCCGGTCCAGGCCACCCAGCGACGGCCGTCGGGGGTGACGAACAGGCCGGCGATCTCCGCCAGCAACGAGTCCTCGCGCAAGCTGTACCAGCGAACCGAGCCGTCGCCCAGCGCCGCCACCAGCAGGGGCCGGCT
>JAPJRA010000470.1 GCA_030824835.1 Geminicoccaceae bacterium
ACAGGAACCTAAATCCTGCGTGTCTACCAATTCCACCACGCCCGCGCACGGCCGCCCGCAAGGCGGCAGCGCCTCCTCACGGGTGGAGGTGGGCTATAGCACAACGCGCCGCAAGGCCAAGGGGCGCTGCACCGGCGGTCGTGAACCTCAGTCCGGGATCGCCACGTGGTCGGCGACGTAGGCGCCGCGCTGCCCCATCGGCCGCTCTCGTCCGGCCGTGGTGTCGCGTTTGGTCTGCAGCTCAAGCTCGGCATTGAGCTCCGCACCGAGCATGACCACGAAAGCCGAGATGTAGAACCAGAACAGGGTAGCGACCACAGCGCCCAGCGACCCGTACATGCTGTCGTAGGACGCGAAGTTGGCGACATAGAAGGAGAACAGGAACGAGGCCATCAGCCACAGACATGCGGCCAGCGCCGAGCCGGGCGTAACCCAGCGCCAGTGCGCGTCGCGTCTCGACGGGGCGAACCGGTAGAGCAGCGACAGGCCCAGGACGATAAATCCGACCAGCAGCATATAGGAGACGGCACTGGTGGCGAGCTGCGCCATCGGCCCGAGCCAGCCGAGCTGCAGCAGGGCCGGCAGGCCCACGATCACGGCGAGCGCCACGGCCACGCCCACCACGCCGCACAGCGTGAACAGCAGCGCGGTCAGGTGATAGCGCACCAGCGGGCGCTTCTCCTTTTCCTCGTAGGCGGCGTTGAGGGCCACGATCAGCGCCTTGGTCCCGGCCGAGGCGCTCCACAGGGCGAACAGCACGCCCAGCGCCACGCCCCAGGTCAGGGTCGTCGTCCCCTTGGCGGCCAGGGCATGGACGCGCTGGGCCACGATGTCGTAGGCGGTGGCCGGCAACAGGGAGCGGGCCCCTTCGAGCTGCCGCTCGAGCGCGGTCGGATCGAACCAGAGGCCGTAGAGCGAGATCAGCACCGAGATAGCCGGGAAGAGGGCCAGCAACGCGTAAAACGCACAGCCGGCGGCCATGATCGAGATGCGATCGGAGAAGGCCTCTGCCCACACCCGACGGAGCACCTGCCACCAGCCGCGTGGCGGGATCTCGCTGGGGCGGCGCGCCTCGTGACCGACGTCCCGAGCGGCCACGATCTGGTCGTGCCGCTCGGGCCGGAAGATCTCTCCCGGCCCGAGCACGTCACTCCGATTCGGCTCAGCCGACGCGACGTCGTTGGTCATGCAGCCCACGTCCGTCCGAAGTCTCGCCGACCTCCTTGCCGGACATCTCACGCTGCAGCGCATCCCGCCCGGCAGCCACCGTCTCTTCCACCACGCCACGGGCGCGACTAGCCGTGTCGGCTACCTGCTCGCGCGCCGATGAGGCCATCTCCTCCGGTCTGACACCGGTGAAGCCCTCTCTTCTGGTGGCGTCCTTGGCGGTCTCGATCACCGTCTCGGCGACCCGCGCCACGCGGAACTGGGCGTCGCGAACCGTTTCCTCGGCCTGGTCGCGCAGGCCGCGGCGGACGTCGCGCACGATCTCCCGCTCGTAGCGACTGGACGGCAGCAACATGCCGAGCCCGGCACCAAGCGCCACGCCCAGCGCACCGAGAAGCAGCGGCTGCTCCTGCAGATAGCTTGCCGTGCGGGAGCCCAGCTCGCGGGTCTGGGTCACCGCGTAATCCGCGCCGTCGCGGACGCTGGACACCGCATCCTGGCCGTAACCATAGAGATGGCGCAGGCCCGCTTCACCGCGATGGGCGACATCGCCCGCGAAGTCCGCGGCCGAGGCACCGGCCTCGCTGGCCATCGCCTGAGCCTGGTCCGCCGTGCGCCGGACCTGATCCTTGGCGCTGGCCAGAGCCCCCTCGACGCGCTGACGGAAGGCCTGGGCCGCCTCGCCGACCTGGCGGGTCACCCCCAGGACCGCGGCCTTGGCGTCCTGTGTCCGCTCCTCGAACGCATCCTCGGTCTCGTCGCCACGACGCTGCAGGCGGCTGCCCGCCTCGACCGCCTTCGTGGCAAGATCGTCGTAGGCGGCTGCCTGGTACGGCATCGACTGATGGGCCGCGACGCCGCTGGCGCCGGCCGCGTAGGGCAGCGGGCGGTAGCCGGCACGAACCGGCCCTGTGTTGGTCGGCCGGCTGGCATGCTCCCACGGCGCGGGATCGGTCTTGCGCGAGCCCGCCACCACGAGCCAGCCGAGACCGACGCCGATCATCGCCACCGGGATGGGATTGTCGCGCACGCTCTGCCCAAATTTCTGGCCAAGTTCCATGCCACCGCTCTCCTTGAAGTAGGTCATTGCCTGGTCCATGAGCTCGCCAGGCGAAAGCTTCTGCTGTAGTTCGCCGATCGTGGCGTCGAGCCGGGCCCTGGTCCGCATCAGGTCCTGCTCGATCGCATCAATCGCGGTCGTGTCGTCGCTCACGTGACCTGCTCCTTCAGCATGTCGACATCCCGTCGAACGCTGGCCGTGGCACGCTGGGGCGCCAGGTCCGTGCTTTCCAGTGCCTTCTGGCCGCTGCGAGCGATGATGAGGCCAACCAGCACCACCGCGCCGCCGACGATCAGCTCGGCAAGCCAGCGCTCGACGCCGTACAGGATCAACCCATCGACCGCGGCGCTGAGCAGGACGATGAACCCGGCGAAGGCCATGAGCCCACCGGCCAGGATCACGATCAACGACTGGATCGAGTGGCGCACGTTCTCCTGGACCTCGGTCCGTGCCAGCCGCAGCTCCTGGCGGATCAGCAGGACGGCGTCGCTGCCGAGGTCACGCAAGAGGTCGCCAATCGACCGCGCGTCGCGTGATGGGCCCATCACAAGCCGCTCCGGAACTCGCCTCCGGCCGCGCTGCCGCGGCCGTGATCCATGGCGGCGGCCGGGGTCGGCTGCGAGGGTGCGGTCGGGTAACGGGCGGGTGCGGCCGGGTAGCTCGGGCTGCGGCGGCTGTCGTTCCCGCCGCCCATCAATACCCGCGACACGGCGAAGCCCAGGGCCACGGCCGCACCGACGAAGATCGCCGGCTGACGACGGGCGAACACCTCGGCCGAGCCCACGAGACCGGCCACGTCGTTGCCACGGATCTCGTCGGCGAGCCCGCCCAGCTCGCGGGCGCCACGCTCCATCCAGCCGGCGAGCCACGCCTCGTCGCCCTGCAGGTCCCCGGCCGTGCTCTGCACGCGGTCGGCGACCCGGCCAATGCGATCGGCGATGGCGTTCTTCTGCTGCTCCGCCTGCGCCGCCAGCCCCTCCTTCAGCGATTGGGCGAGCCCACCGACCTCGCTCTTCACGGTAGCGGAGGTGGCGCGGACCTCGTCGGCCACGTCTCGGGCCGCGCCTCGCGCCTCATCGGCTACACTTCGAGTTGTGTTGGGCATGGCCGAGGTGTGACTGCCCGGGCCACCCGCATGATGGAACTCCGACATCTGCGTCACCTTTCTGGAATGATTGCTGCCCCATCAACGAGGGGCCCTGCCCGAGGTTCCGCCCGCCGTCGGTGCGCCGTCCCGCAGGATCCCGAGGCCGCGTGATCGGACGCCGCTTTTTCAACCCCTTGCGCGTCGCGCGGCCCTGCCCAGATGAACAGCACAGGTGACGAGGCGCCCGGATTATGGGGCTTTGTCCGCTAGGTCCGCTCGCATGAGGGACAGGAAAGGTCAGCGACATGGATTTCGAGAAATATACCGATCGGGCCAAGGGCTTCCTGCAGTCGGCACAGGGCCTGGCGTTGCGCGAGGGGCATCAGCGGTTCCTGCCGGAGCATCTGCTGAAGGTGCTGCTCGACGATCCCGAGGGGATGGCGGCGAACCTCATCCAGACCGCCGGTGGCACGCCGAAGGCGGCCCAGGCGGCGGTCGAGGCGCTGCTGAGGAAGCAACCGAAGGTGGAAGGCGGCGGGGCCGGCCAGGTCTACATGGCGCCGGAGACGGCCCGTCTGTTCGACCAGGCGCAACAGGTCGCGAAGAAGGCCGGCGACAGCTTCGTCACCGTCGAGCAGCTGCTGCTCGCGATCGCGATGGGCGACACCGACGCCGCCCGGGCGCTCAAGTCCGCGGGCCTGCAGCCGCAGGCGCTGAACGCCGCGATCAACGAGATGCGCAAGGGCCGCACGGCGCAGAGCTCGAGCGCCGAGGAAGGCTACGACTCGCTGAAGAAGTACACCCGCGACCTGACCGAGGCCGCGCGCACCGGCAAGCTCGACCCGGTGATCGGCCGCGACGAGGAGATCCGGCGGGTCATCCAGGTTTTGTC
>JAPJRA010000471.1 GCA_030824835.1 Geminicoccaceae bacterium
GTCGTCGACGACGAGCACCGGCCAGCCACTGTTGCGCAGCGCCTCGATGGCGAGCCGCATGGGTGCTTCCGGCGACGCCACCAGCAACCAGTCGCAGGGCAGCTTGCCGTCCGTGAATGGCTCGATCTCGCGCAGGGGCCGCAGGTTCAGCCCGGCACCGTCGACGGAGACCACCGAGCCGGAGCCGTCTAGTCGTGCGGTCAGCCCGATCCGTGGGTCGAGTGCGATCGTACCGCTCGCAGGCGCCGTCGCGGTGGCCATCAACGTGCCGAGCTTCAGCACGTTGAGCGGGTTCACGTTGGCGACAAAGGCGCGGACATAGTCGGTGGCGGGGTTGGTGACGATCGATTCCGGCGGGCCGGCCTGAATGATCCGGCCACCCTCCATGATCGCCACGGTGTTGCCGATCTTGAGCGCCTCGTCGAGATCGTGGCTGACGAAGATGATCGTCTTGCCCAGCCGCTGCTGCAGCTCCAGCAGATCGTCCTGCAGCTTGTCGCGGATGAGCGGATCCAGGGCAGAGAACGGCTCATCCATCAGGAGAATGTCGGCATCGGTGGCGAACGCGCGGGCGAGGCCCACGCGCTGCTGCATGCCGCCCGACAGCTCGTGGGCGAACTTGCCGGCCCACTTCTCCAGATGGACCAGCTTCAGCTTCTCCATCACGATCCGCTTGCATTCCGCGCGCGATACCCCACGAAGCTCGAGCCCGAACGCCACGTTTTCCTCAACCGTGCGCCAGGGCAGCAGGGCGAACTGCTGGAACACCATGGCCACCCGCCGCATCCGCAGGTGGCGCAGGGTCTTGGCATCGCAGGTGGCGACATCGACCGGCGTGCCCTGGTCGTCGACGGTCACCGAGCCGCGCACCACCTCGTTCAGCCGGTTGACGGCGCGCAGCAGCGTGGACTTGCCCGAGCCCGACAGACCCATCAGCACGCAGATCTCGCCGCGTTCGACCGCGAGCGAGCAGCCGGCCACGCCCAGCACCTGGCCGGTCTTGGCCAGGATCTCCTCGCGGCTCAGCCCCTGGTCCAGCAGCGGCAGCGCGGTCTCCGGCCGGTCGCCGAAGACGATATCGACAGCGGAGAAGGTGACGGCGGCCATCGGCTCATTCCTCGCCGGTCGAGCCCGGGCGCCGGCACAGGCGATCGAGCATGATGGCAACCAGAACGATGGCGAGCCCGGCCTCGAAGCCGCGCGCGATGTTGACCGTGTTGAGCGCCCGGACGACCGGCTTGCCCAACCCGTCGGCACCGACCAGGGCCGCGATCACGACCATCGACAATGACAGCATGATGCACTGGGTGAGCCCCGCCATGATCGTCGGCATGGCGTGCGGCAGCTCCACCTTCCACAGCAGCTGCGAGCGGCTGGCGCCGAAGCTGAGACCGGCCTCGAGCAGCGGCTTCGGCACCTTGCTCACTCCCAGATAGGTGAGCCGGATCGGCGCCGGCAGCGCGAAGATGACGGTCGAGATCAGGCCCGGGACCACCCCCAGCCCGAATAGGATCAGGGTCGGGATCAGGTAGACGAAGGTCGGAATCGTCTGCATCAGGTCGAGCATCGGCCGCAGCACCGTATAGAAGCGCGGGTAGTGTGCTGCCATGATCCCGACCGGGATGCCGATCACCATGCACGTGAAGGTGGCGGACACGACCAGGGCCAGGGTCTGCAACGTCTCGGTCCAGTAGCCCAGGTTGATGATCAGCAGCAGCGAGACCACGACCAGGGCCACCAGCTGCCACGATCGGTGCAACAGCCAGGCGAGCAGGGCGAACAGCGCGATCAGCAGCAGCGGCGGCACAGCGATCATGGCCGCGGTCATGCCGTCGATGATGCCGCCCAGCGCCCACGAGATGAAATCGAAGAAACCCGCGGCGTGGGCGTTGAGCATGTCGACCAGCGTCTTGATCCAGCTCCCGAGCGGGATCTTGTAGGCCGTCAGCCAGTCCATCGTTCCCTCCACCCCGCTTCGCGGGCTTCATCCCGGATTGTGTTTGGGGGCGTTCAGAGCCCCAGATGCGCCTTGACCGCGGCCAACCCGTCGCCGCCATCGATCGTCGTGACACCGGCGAGCCAGGTCTCCAGCGGAGCCGGGTTGGCCTTCAGCCACGCCGTGGCGGCGTCGGCGGGCTCGAGCCCGTCGTCGAGGATGCCGCCCATCACCTTGCTCTCCATCGGCAGCGTGAAGGCCAGGTTCTGCAGCAGCTTGCCGACATTGGGGCACTCTTCGAGGTAGCCCTTGCGCACGTTGGTGAAGACGGTGGCACCGCCGAAGTTGGGGCCGAACACGTCGTCGCCGCCGGTCAGGTAGGCGAGGGTGAAGTTGGTGTTCATCGGATGCGGCTCCCAACCCAGGAAGACGATCGCCTTGTTGCTCCGCGCCGCCCGCTGGACCTCGGCCAGCATGCCCTGCTCGGAGCTCTCCACCAGCTCGAAGCCGCCGAGCCCGAACATGTTCTCGTCGATCATCTTCTGGATCAGCCGGTTGCCGTCGTTGCCGGGCTCGATCCCATAGATCTTGCCGTCCAGCTGGTCCTTGAACTTGGCGATGTCGGCGTAGTCCTTGAGGCCCTCGTCGGCGAGGTAGGTCGGTACCGCCAGCGTGTACTTCGCACCCTCGAGGTTGGCGCGCACCGTCTCGACACTGCCGTCCTCCTTGAACGGCGCGATGTCGGCCTCCATCGTCGGCATCCAGTTGCCGAGGAACACGTCGATGTCGCCGTTCTTCAGGCTCTGGTAGGTGACCGGCACGGACAGGATGTCGGCCCTCGGCGTGTAGCCCAGGCCCTCCAGCACGACCGAGGTCACGGCCGTCGTGGCGGTGATGTCGGTCCAGCCGACGTCGGAAAAGCGCACCGTCTTGCAGCTGTCGGGCTCGGCCGCCATCGCGGCGGTGCCGATCAGCACCGCGCCGGCCAGCCCCGCCAGGGTCCTTGCGAGCATCGCGATCTCCTTCATGCCATTCCGGCTTGGTTACTGAGGGTGGACGTGGCGCCTTCCAGCTGCGCTCCAGCAATTGACGGGCCAGTGCGCTGCCGGGTGCGCCAGTCCGGCGCTTCCCACACGGGGACGGACGTCGGCGGCAACGCGGGCCGCCCCAGGATCATGTCGGCCGCCTTCTCCGCCATCATGATCGTGGGTGCGTTGAGGTTGCCGGAGACGATGCTGGGCATGATCGAGGCATCGACCACGCGCAGGCCGTCGATGCCGCGCACCCGGCAGGCCGGATCGACGACAGCCATCGGGTCGGTCCCCATCTTGCAGGTGCAGGAGGGGTGATAGGCGCTGTCGGCCTTACGGCGGATGAAGGCGTCGATATCGGCATTGCTGGTGACCGCTTCGCCCGGCTGCAGCTCACGGCCACGATAGCGATCGAACGCCGGCTGCGCGAAGATCTCGCGGGTCAGCCGCACGCAGGCCCGCATCTCGGCACGGTCGCGCTCCTCGGCCAGATAGTTGGGCTCGAGCAGCGGATGCTGGCGGGGATCGGCCGAGCGAAGGCGGAGCCAGCCGGTGCTCGCCGGCCGCATCGGCCCGACATGGCTCTGGAAGGCGTGCATCCGGCCCTTGGAGCGGCCGTGATCCTCGACCAGGGCCGGCAGGAAGTGGAACTGGATGTCGGGATGGCGGATACCCGGCCCCGTGCGGATGAACCCGCCGGCCTCCAGCTGGGAGGAGGCCGCCGGGCCGTCGTGGAACAGGAACCAGCGCAGCCCGATCTTGACCATGTTGTGCGGCCGCATGGCCTCGAGCAGGGTGACCGGCTCCAGGCTCTCGACCTGGAAATAGAATTCCAGATGGTCCTGCAGGTTCTGCCCGACGCCAGGCAGATCGTGCGTGGCGTGCACGCCAACACGGACCAGCTCGTCCGCCGGCCCGATTCCCGAGAGCATCAGCAATTGCGGTGAGTTGATCGCCCCACCGGCCAGTATTACCTCGCGAGCCGCCAGTGCCTGCTTGACGATGGCGCCTTCGGCATACTCCACGCCGATGGCGCGGCCGTGCTCCAGCAGGATGCGGGTGGCGAGGCAGCCCGTGTGCACGGCGAGGTTCGGCCGCCCCAGCACCGGCCGCAGATAGGCGCGGGCAGTGCTCCAGCGACGGCCGCGATGGATGGTCATGTCCATCCGGCCCATGCCTTCCTGGCGGTAGCCGTTCATGTCGGCCGTCGCCTGGTAGCCGGCCTCCACGCC
>JAPJRA010000472.1 GCA_030824835.1 Geminicoccaceae bacterium
TCATCCCAATAGACATGCGGCAGGGCACCTTCAGCGTCTCCCCGACGCCTCCTCAACCGAGGCGAGAGCACTCGGACGCGTGGCTGCTGACGTAGCGGCTCGATACGCTCGATAATCACCGGCGCCCGGTAAACGATCTGTACCTCATAGGTCTGTAGCAACGGCTTCAACGGCCCTCGCCAGCAGGCCGTGCGGGCATCGACCCGTTCCGCCCGTAGACTCGGCCACGAGCCGCGCATGGCCGCGATCTGGGTTTCGATGGAGGGAATCAGAGCCGTTCCCCTCGGAAAGTGTGGGGCGTCGCCGCGACCGCCCGGCTGCTCGATGCCGTCCCGAAACCGACCAGCGACGGAGTGCTCGGCACGTAGAGACCGCCGCGCGGCGTGTAGGCTGTTCCCCCGCCCCGCACAGCCTGGCCGTTGCGCCGGTTGAAGCGAAGGAGTGCATCGGAGACGACATAGCCGCCGAACTGCTCGCGCAGCCAGTCCCGCAGGAATTCGGGATCGGTGTCGGTCTCCTGACGCTTGATGGATTCGAGGCCATCGGCGAGCCCGGTCAGCTTGGCCGCGAAATCCTCCTGCTGTGACAGGTTCTCGGGCCAGCGATCGGTGAAGCAGTCCCGCTGGAAGACTGGGTTCACCACCATCACCTTCTCGCGCCTCGTGGATGCTCGACGCAATTCACGCGCGATCAGACGCGCTTGGCGGATTACCATGTCTGACAGGGACAGCCCCGGCTGCGCGGCATGGCCCGCAAAGCACGACATCATAACCGATGGCGGAATCCGGCCAGTGCTGGCCGCGTAGGTAATGTTGCGGAACCGCTTGAGCAACTGCAGCGCCACGGTAGTGACACTCTTCGTAACGAGCGCCACCTGATCGGGAACCTCGTCCACATCAGCGTCGGCGCGCACCTCCGCCCCGTACGCTTTACGCAGGCGCTCGTCGAAAGCGATAGCGAACCGCTCCTCTTCGGGGGTTCGCTCCAGATACCACTCGGCGAAGCCAAAGGCGTTCATTGGCACGTGGAAATGCAGCCGCGGCGGGTCGTCGGGATGGGCGTGGAAAATGACGCTTTCGCGCTCAGCGCCGTGCGGCAGTCGCACAGCGGGAGTGATGTCTAGGTGCATCCGGTCGGCGTAGCGGACCGTGACGCAGCGAGTCTGCCGTTCAACCTTTTGGCTCGTCGGATACCCGACAATCGACCTGTATAGGAGGTCCAGCACCTCCTCGGGAGAGGCATCCAGCGCCACCGCGAGCGCGGCGACGATGTCCAAGTCGAACTCGTCGTCGGTGCCACGAATTGAGATTGTGGCGTCGATTGCCATCGACCCCTGCGGATAAAAGCGCAGGATGCGCCCTTGCAGAGGGCTCCCAGGCCGTTCGGCGAACCTCCGCACAGCCTCATAGCGGTCACGGGCTTTCGAGTGAAGGCCTGGAGGTAGCTGAATCGCGATAGCAATGTCTGCCAGGATCGCGTCCAGCGGATGGAGAAATGGGTCGGGGCCAAATACCGGGGGCTTGGCGATGCTATAGGCCATGGCCGTGCTCATCCTCCTTTGGGCACGACCGTCATCATCCATCGCGGTGTGCTCATTCTGAGATGGGGGGCTCGCCAGCAAGCCGCAACCCCTTTGGTCGATAAATTTACCAAATTGGTTCACAAGAGGTCGCGCCTGTGGAGAAGATTACCGGAGTAGTTGATCCGTGCTATAGGAAGGTCTATCTCTCCTGAGTGTAGCTGGGGGGCAGCATGCTTACACCGTTTGGGATCGCCACTAGGAAGCTGAGGCTAGACAAGGGGCTGAGACTTCTCGATCTGGCAGAGAGACTCAGGGTGAGCTCATCCTTCATCTCGGCTGTGGAAACCGGCAAGAAGCCCATACCGGCTTCTTATGTGGCATCCGTTATTGAAGCCATGGCCCTAACGCCTGATGAGGCAACCGAGCTTCAACGTTCAGCTGACCGCAGTAAAGCAGTCGTCGACATTGACGGCTTGCAGGCAAGTCAACGCGAACTGGTTGCCGCGTTTGCGCGCAAGCTTCACGATCTACCGCCAGAATTCCTGGAAGAAATAAAAAAGCAGGTATTTAAATCTAGTTCCGGCGATATTCCCTTTAAGCGTCGCCACAGAGGTCTTCTTGTTGCGCCAGCCTCCACACGAGCATTATGGGATTTCGCGGAGAAAGTTCGCTCCGTTTTTGTAGGGGAGAGTCAAATCTGCTTTCCGATCATGGATGTACTTGAGTTTCGATTACCCTCTCTTGAAGAGGGTTACTATCTCGACGTCTGCGACAAGGCGGAAATGGGAGCTGAAGAAGGTTTGGTTGTCGCCGGCTCCAACTGCATCAAACTTCGTAAGGATGTCTACGAAGGCGCTTGGAACGACGTTGGACGCGACCGCTTTACCGCTTGTCACGAGTTTGCTCACTATCTTCTACATCGCCATGTGGCGATGGCACGCGTCCGTGACGACAGCCATCCCGTGTACCGCGATGCAGAATGGCAGGCTGACACTTTCGCTGGTGGTCTATTAATGTCAGCGCGGCACCTGCGCCACCTCGGCTGCGCTGAAGATGCTGCGATTCAATGTGGCATGACCTCTGTGGCCGCGAGTGTAATGTGGTCGAAATATCAGAAGGATGGGTTTGCCAGCTAGAAGGAAGAGAATACGGGCTACCCTCCGACATCAGCCGGCTTTGTGGCTCAATCCAGGAAATTATTCCTGTCGACTGCCGCGCGCACCAACGTCTTGAACGCCGCCTCGGAGTTTCCGGGGACACCCACTTCAAGTAACCAATTGGTGGTGCCAGCCCCTCGCCCTGCGCTCGCCCTCAGGCCACCACCGGAACCGACAGAGCATCGATTGCCGCCCCGTCAACGCCGCCCTCGACTCAGCCGCTGGTTCATGGCATGTTGCAAGGCTTTTCATCCTACCCCACGAGCCCGCCATGCCGCCCGGACCCGCACGCATCCTCCCGCCGCGCGCACGCGCGAACCCGAGCCGCGCGGCCGCCCGGCGCTTTCTGCCCGATCGATTTTCGCCCGTACACACCCGAACCCGGCGCACCGGCCGCGCATCGCCTTTCTGCACGAACGAATTCGCTTCCCGCACGTCCGAACCCGAGTACCGGCCCTCACCGGCCGAAATACACGAACGAATTCCCACGACACGCCCGAACCTGACCCGTCCGCTGGCGCCCGATCGCTCGTCTGGCCGATTGACGATCCGCTCAAGGCGCCTAGATGCCCTGTCCCGACCGACCGCTTGGTCGGTCCCCAGGAGACCGGCGTGCCTCACGAGCCCTCGCCACCGACCGTCTATTTCGATGGCGCCTGCCCCTTGTGCCGGGCGGAGATCGGCTATTATCGCGGCAAGGACCGCGCCGGTGCGCTCTGCTTCGTCGACATCTCCCAGGCGGACACCGCGCTGCCCGCCGGCCTGACGCGAGCCGCGGCGCTGCGCCGGTTCCATGTCCGCGCCGGCGACGGCCGCCTGGTCGCCGGTGCCGCCGCCTTCGTCGAGCTCTGGTCGCAGCTGCCGGGCTGGCGCCGGGCGGCACGGGTGGCACGGCTGCCCGGCGCCCTGGCCGTGCTGGAGCAGGGCTACCGGCTGTTCCTCCGCGTCCGGCCGCTCGTCTCCCGCCTCGCCGGCGGGCCGCCGCCGTGCCGCTGAGCGAGCCGCGGCCCGCGGTCGCGGTCGTGGTCGGCGCCGGCGGCGGCATCGGCGGCGCGCTGGTGGCGGCCCTGCTCGCCGAGGGCCAGTTCGCGCATGTCGTCGGCCTCTCTCGCCGCACCGCGCCGCCGATCGACCTTATGGACGAGGCCAGCCTCGCGCGCGCCGCATCCCACGCCGCCGCCCAGGGCGAGCTGCGCCTCGTGCTCGACGCCACGGGCTTCCTCCACGACGAGCGCCAGGCGCCGGAGAGGAGCTGGCGGCAGCTCGATGCCGCCATGCTCGCCCGCTCCTTCGCGCTCAACGCCATCGGCCCGGCCTTGCTGATGAAGCACGTCCTGCCGCTCCTGCCGCGCACGGGCCGGTCCGTCTTCGCCACCCTGTCCGCCCGGGTCGGCAGCATCGGCGACAACCGGCTGGGCGGCTGGTACGGCTACCGCGCGTCCAAGGCCGCCCTCAACCAGCTCGTGCGCACCGCCGCCGTCGAGCTGGCGCGCCGGTCGCCGCAGGCCCT
>JAPJRA010000473.1 GCA_030824835.1 Geminicoccaceae bacterium
TGGCGGAGCTGGCGGCGTCCGAAGGCTACGTGGTGGCTGACGACCCGGCGCTGCTCGACGAGATCACGGGCCTGGTCGAGTGGCCGGTGCCGCTGGTGGGCACGATCGATGCGGCGTTCATGGAGCTCCCTGCCGAGGTGCTGGTCGGCACCATGCGGGCCAACCAGAAATACCTCACCCTGCGGACCACCGACGGCGGGCTAGCGCCGCACTTCGTGCTCGTCGCCAACAATGTCGCCAGCGACGGCGGTGCCGCGATCGTGGCGGGCAACGAGCGTGTGTTGCGCGCCCGGCTGTGGGATGCGCGCTTCTTCTGGGACCAGGATCGCAAGGCGACGCTGGAGAGCCGGCTACCGGCGCTGGACAAGATGGTCTTCCACGCCGACCTGGGCTCGCTCGGGCAGCGCGTCAAGCGCCTCGTGGCCCTGGCGGGAGCTTTGGTCCCGCATGTCCCGGGTGCCAAGCACATGCTCGCCGAGCGCGCGGCGCAGCTGGCCAAGGCTGATCTCGTCACCGGCATGGTAGGCGAGTTCCCCGAGCTGCAGGGTATCATGGGTGGCCATTATGCCCGGGCCCAGGGCGAGCCCGCGGCCGTGGCCGAGGCGATTCGCGACCATTACGCGCCCAAGGGCCCGGACGATGCCTGCCCGACGGCACCCGACAGCATCGTCGTGGCCCTGGCCGACAAGCTCGACATGCTGGTGGGCTTCTTCGGCGCCGGGATCAGGCCCACGGGCTCCAAGGACCCGTTCGCCCTGCGGCGTGCCGGCCTCGGCGTGATTCGCCTGATCCTGGAGAATGGGCTGCGGCTGAATTTGTTTCGCATTTTTCACAAGGCGGAAACGGAATATAGGCTGGCCGATCCACCAATTCATAAGGCGGGTCAAGGCACAGAAGATTTAATGAATTTTTTGGCGGATCGTCTGAAGGTATACCTTCGAGCCGAGGGCATTCGTCATGACATGATTTCAGCCGTGTTCGCTGTAGGTTCTCAGTCAGACCTTGTGCAATTGGTCGCTCGCGCGCGAGCTCTTCAGACGCTTGTGGGCTCTGAGGACGGGCGTAATCTGCTCGCCGCCTACCGACGAGCCAGCAGCATCGTCGATATAGAGAGGAAGAAGGACGGCCGGACGTACGACGGCCATCCGGTGGTCGGCGCACTGGTGGACCCGGCCGAGGAAGAGCTGCACGCGGCTCTCGGATTAGCGCAGGTGGAGATCAGGAAGGCGCTTGCAGCCGAGGACTATACCGGTGCGATGGCCTCCCTGGCGGCACTCCGTCAGCCGGTCGACAAGTTCTTCGAAGCGGTGATGGTCAACGTGACGGAGCCCGATCTTCGGGTGAACCGCCTGCTGCTGCTCGGCCAGATCCGCGCTAGCCTGTCACAGGTCGCTGATTTCGCCCTGATCGAGGGCATCGGGTAGACGCTCAACCGACCAGTGAGTTCATATGGCATTTGACGCCATAGTACGCCTATGGCATCTTACGCCATATGAAGGCCACGTTGCTGTTTCGGGAGCGCCGCTTGTTTGATGATGGCGCGATCATGGAAATGACGATCTGGCGTGTCCCGCGAGCGGTTCCTCCGACCACCCACGGGCTGAAATACAGCCTCTTCTATGGCCGGCCGGGGCAGCGTCTGGTTGCCTATGACAATGAGCGGGGCAAGGGCGATCATCGGCATCTCGGAGCACGGGAGCTGCCGTACGCGTTCGTCTCCGTCGAACGTCTGGTGGCCGATTTCCTGGCCGACGTGCGCCGTGTGAGAGGATCACTATGACGAGTGAGGTCGAAATCCACGTCGAGCACACTGCCGAGGCGATGGCGGCGCGGTTCGTCGATGCTTGGCATCGTGCCGAGCGCGGCGAGGTCGTCGACGAGCGGCATGTGTCGTTCGAGAGCTGGGATGGGTTGAGCCGGGTCCTGACCGGCCGGAGGCTCGAGCTGCTGCGTCACCTGCGACATCATCCGGCAGCAAGCATCGCGGCACTCGCGCGAGCGTTGCGGCGTGACTACAAGCGCGTGCACGAGGACGTCGAGGCGCTGGTCGCGGCGGGCCTGATGGTGCGCGACGAAGCGGGGCTGCGGATCGGCTACGACGAGATCCGGACGTCCATCGTGGTGTAGCGCGACATTGGTCGGCAGTTCGCAACCGCAACAGACGCCTTATGCTGCGCGCCGAGCGCGTGTCTTGACCGTGGAAGGTGACGACGGATGGCGAAATGGGTCTACGGGTTCGGTGGCGGGCGGGCCGACGGCACGGCCGCGATGAAGGCGCTGCTCGGCGGCAAGGGCGCCAACCTCGCCGAGATGAGCAATCTCGGCCTGCCGGTCCCGCCAGGTTTCACCATCTCGACGGAAGTCTGCACCTACTTCTACGCCAACGGAAAGGCCTACCCGCCGGAGCTGACCGAGCAGGTCGAGGCGGCGCTGGCCATGATCGAGCAGGAGCTTGGTGCCCGGTTCGGCGACCCGGAGAGCCCGCTTCTGGTCTCGGTGCGCTCGGGTGCGCCCGTCTCGATGCCGGGCATGATGGACACGGTGCTCAATCTCGGGCTGAACGACCAGACGGTGGAAGGCCTGGCCGCCGCCAGTGGCGATCGGCGCTTCGCCTATGACAGCTATCGCCGCTTCATCCAGATGTATGCCGACGTCGTGCTCGAGGCCGACCACTACGCCTTCGAGGAGGCGCTGGAGGACAGCAAGCAGGCGCGCAACTGCCGGTACGACACCGAGCTCGATGCCGACGCCCTTGCCGAGCTGGTGGGCACCTACAAGAAGATCGTGCAGAAGGCCACCGGCAAGCCGTTCCCGCAGGACCCGAAGGAGCAGCTCTGGGGCGCGATCGGTGCCGTCTTCGGCTCCTGGCAGACCGCGCGCGCCGTCACCTATCGCCGCCTCAACAACATCGCCAACGAGATGGGCACGGCGGTCACCGTCCAGGCGATGGTGTTCGGCAACATGGGCGAGGACTGCGCCACCGGCGTGGCCTTCACCCGCAATCCCTCGACCGGTGAGCGTTCCTTCTACGGAGAGTTCCTGATCAACGCCCAGGGCGAGGACGTGGTGGCCGGCATCCGCACGCCGCAGCCGCTGACCCGGGTCATGGCGGACGGCAGCGGCTCCGACGGCCAGCCGATGGAGGAGGTGCTGCCGGAGGCCTTCGCCGAGCTCGCGGCCGTGTTCGACCGGCTCGAGCGGCATTACCGCGAGATGCAGGACATCGAGTTCACGACGCAGCGCGGCAAGCTCTACATCCTGCAGACCCGCACCGGTAAGCGCACGGCGCCGGCGGCGTTGAAGATCGCGGTCGACATGGCGGCCGACGGCGTGATCACCGAGGAGGAGGCCATCCTCCGCGTGGATCCGGCCTCGCTCGATCAGCTGCTGCACCCGACCCTCGACCCCAAGGCCGAGCGGCAGGTGATCGCCAAGGGCCTGCCGGCATCGCCCGGTGCGGTCTCCGGCCGGGTCGTGTTCAGCGCCGATCACGCCGAGAAGATGGCGGCTGCCGGCGAGGCCGTGATCCTGGTGCGGATCGAGACGTCGCCCGACGACATTCACGGCATGCATGCCGCCAGGGGCATCCTCACCTCCCGCGGCGGCATGACCAGCCATGCGGCCGTGGTCGCCCGCGGCATGGGCAAGGCTTGCGTCTGCGGCGCCAGCGAGGTCATGATCTCCTATGCCGACAGGAGCTTCACGGCCAAGGGCGTGCGCGTCGCCGAGGGCGACGTGGTCACCATCGACGGGGCCGAGGGCACCGTGATGCTGGGCCAGGTGCCCACCGTCGATCCGCAGCTCTCGGACGATTTCGCGACGCTGATGGAGTGGGCCGACGCGCGGCGCCGGCTGAAGGTGCGCACCAACGCCGAGACGCCGCTGGACGCCCGCGCCGCGCTCAAGTTCGGCGCCGAGGGCATCGGCCTGTGCCGGACCGAGCACATGTTCTTCCAGCCGGACCGGATCGTCGCCATGCAGGAGATGATCCTGGCCGACGACGTCGAGGGGCGGAAGAACGCCCTGGCCAAGATCCTGCCGATGCAGCGGGCCGATTTCGTCGAGCTGTTCGAGATCATGGCCGGGCTGCCCGTCACGATCCGCCTGCTCGACCCGCCGCTGCACGAGTTCCTGCCACACGACGAGGCCGGGCTCGAGACGGTGGCGCGATCGGCCGGCGTCG
>JAPJRA010000474.1 GCA_030824835.1 Geminicoccaceae bacterium
TTCGAGGCGACCACCGTGGTCGAGGACATGGACGGGCTGGCGCGGGCGGTCGCTGACCGGCTGGCCGAAGTTGCCGCATGATCGACCGGCAGGCCGCGAGCGTGCCGTGAGCGAGCAGATACTCTTCCTCACCGGCCATCTGGCGGAGGCCCGTCTGCGCGAGCTGCTGTCGTCGATGACCTCAGATCGCTTCGGCTGGGAGGTGCGCAACCTGGGCGTCAAGGTCGCGGCGCTGATGACGCCGGAGATCATCCGCCGGCGGATCGGCCCGCTCAGCGAGACCACGCGGATCCTACTGCCGGGCCGCTGCAAGGGCGACCTCGCGGCGCTCAGCGAGGCGCTGGGAGTGCCGGTGCAGTTGGGCCCCGAGGAGCTTAAGGACCTGCCCGAGTTTCTCGGTGGCAAGGCGCGGGCGCACGACCTGCGCGCGCACGACTGCCGAATCTTCGCCGAGATCGTCGAGGCCACCGCGCTGGGCGTCGACGCCATTCTCGATCGTGCCGCGGTGCTGCGTGCCGACGGCGCCGACGTGATCGACCTCGGCTGCCTGCCCGGTACGCCTTTCCCACAGCTCGAGGAGGCGGTGCAGGCGCTGGTGGCCGCGGGCCATGTGGTCAGTGTCGATTCCGGCGACCCGGACGAGTTGCGCCGCGGCGCGCGAGCCGGGGCCGGCTACGTGCTCAGCCTGACCGAGCAAACCATCGACCTCGCCTTCGAGATCGATGCCGTGCCCGTTCTGATCCCGGCCCGGCACGGTGACCTCTCGGGCCTGATCGCCGCCAGCGAGCGACTGACCGGGGCAGGCCGCCCGTTCCTCGCCGACCCGATCCTCGACCCCATCCATTTCGGCTTCACCGATTCGATCGTGCGCTATCACGAGCTGCGCCGCAGGCTGCCCGAAGCCGAGCTGCTGATGGGCGTGGGCAATCTCACCGAGCTCACCGACGCCGACACGCCAGGGATTACGATGACCCTGATGGGCATGGTCTCCGAGCTCGCCATCCGTAACATCCTGGTGGTCCAGGTGAGCCCGCACTGTAGGCGCGCCGTCACCGAGGCCGAGCTCGCACGGCGAATCCTTTATGCGGCCAAGGCCGACCGCAGCCTGCCGCAAGGCTACGACGCCGGTCTCATGTCCTTGCGCGACCGGCGTCCGTTCCCCAACAGCCCGGAGGAGATCGGCGAGAGCGCCGCGGCGGTCGGCGATCCCAACTACCGGATCGAGGTCGCCGCGGACGGCATCCACATCTACAATCGGGACGGCCATCATCTGGCGGCCGACCCGTTCGACCTGTTCCCGAAGCTCGCGGTGGAGCAGGACGGGGCGCACGCCTTCTACCTCGGCGTCGAGCTCGCCCGGGCGCAGATCGCGCATCAGCTGGGCAAGCGCTATGTCCAGGACAACGAGCTGCGCTGGGGCTGCGCGGTGCCGCCGCCGGCCAGCGATCGGCTGCACTTCGTCCAGCCGGGCAGCACGCTGGCGGCGCGACGCCAGTCCCGTCGCAAGGAGCCCTGATGCCGTTCATTCGCGAGAGTATCGTCACCACGCGCAACGCCGACGGCAGTGCCTACATCGCCCCCTTGGGGGTGATCGTCGAGGCACCGTTCCTGGTGATCGCCCCGTTCCGGCCGTCGACGACGCTGGACAATCTGCGCCGCCATCCGTTCGCCTGCGTCAATTACACCACCGACATGCGCATCTTCGCCGGCTGCGTCAGCCGCCGGCAGCGGTCCTGGCCCGTGGTGCCGGCGGCGCGGATCGAGGGCTGGCAACTCGAAGCGGCGCTGGCGCATACCGAGGTCGAGGTGGCCGAGATCGTCGAGGACACGCAGCGGCCGCGATTCCGCTGCCGCGAGGTGCACGAGGCGGTGCACGCGCCGTTTCTGGGCTTCAACCGCGCCCAGTCGGCCGTGCTGGAGGCGGCGATCCTGGCCTCGCGCCTGCAGATGCTGCCGGCCGAGAAGATCGAGCGCGAGCTCGGCTACCTGGCGATCGCGATGGGCAAGACCGCCGGGCCGGGCGAGCTGGAGGCCTGGCAGTGGCTGATGGAGGTCGTCGCCGCCGCCGGCTTCGCCACGCCCGAACTCGGCTAAACGATCCCGCCGCCGAGCTTCGCCGTCTGGGGGCGCTCGGCGTCCTTCTTCGCCCTGTAGCCACTGGCGCGGAACGCCCCGACAGGGTCGATGGCGCCGCCGGAACGCAGGCGGGCGGTGGCGACGATAGGGCCGACATCGGTCTCGAATCCATGACGCAGCGTCGCCAGCGCCATCAGCGCGTCGTTCGACGACTGGTGCGCGTCCAGCTCGGCCCGGTCCACCAGCAGGGCCTGGGCGTAGGCCCGCTGCAAGGCCATGGCGCTGACCATCAGGCTCTCAATCGGGTCGGTGACGTTGTGCGACTGGTCCATCATGTAGGCCGGCGCGAAGCCGGGCCGGTCCTCGGTCGCGGCGGTGACCAGCTCGTGGAAGACGAGGAACAGCCGGAAGGGGTCGATCGAGCCGCTGTCCAGGTCGTCGTCGCCGTACTTGCTGTCGTTGAAGTGGAAGCCGGCCAGCTTCTCGCCGTCGATCAGCCGGGCGACGATCTGCTCGATGTTCACGCCGGGCGCATGGTGGCCGAGGTCGACGAGGCACTTGGCCTTCGGGCCCAGCCTGCTGGCGGCGAGATAGGAGGTGCCCCAGTCGGCGATCACCGTGCTGTAGAAGGCAGGCTCGTAGAACTTGTGCTCGAGGAAGACCTGCCAGTCGTCGGGCAGGGCCGCATAGATCTTCGCCATGCTGTCAAGGTAGCGGTCGAAGGCGCGGCTCAGATGCTGCTGGCCGGCGAAGTTGGCGCCGTCCGCGAGCCACACCGTGAGCGCCCTGCTGCCGAGCCGCCGGCCGATCTCGATGCACTCGAGATTGTGCTGCACCGCCTGCTCCCGCACGGCGGGATCGGTATGGGTGAGCGAGCCGAACTTGTAGCTGTGCCGCTGCCCGGGCTGGTCCTGAAACGTGTTGGAGTTGACCGCGTCGAAGCCCAGCCCCAGCGAGCGGGCCAGCTCGACCAGGCCGCCCACGTCGTCGACCTTGTCCCAGGGGAAGTGGGGTGAGACCGTGGGGGTGATCCTTACCAGCAGCTGGATGGTGGCGCAGTCTTCCAGCTTCTCCTCGATGCCGCGCGGCTCGCCCGGGCCGGGGAAGCGGCCGAACCGCGTCCCGCCGGTGCCCACGCCCCAGGTCGGCACGGCCACAGCGAACCGCTGTAACTCGGCCGTGATCGCGTCGATGTCGATGCCGCGGCGCGCCAGCTTGGTGCCGAGATGAACGTAGTCGTCGGCAAGGTTGGCTTCCTGAGTGCGATTGTGCTCGCCGATGACATCGGCGCCGATCCCGAAGCTGGTCATCGTGGACCTCACCGCGTGAACGAGATCTGGTTGCCGGCATCCACGTTGAGGATGTTGCCGGTCGACTTGGCCGCGGCCTCGCTGGCCAGGAAGAACACGGCCTCGGCGACGTCCTCCGGGTAGACGCTGCGCTTCAGCAGCGAGCGCTGGCGGTAGGCGTCCTCGAGCCCTGCATCGTCGACCCCCATGCCGGCGGCGCGCGCCTTGCGCCAGTCGCTGTCCCAGATCCGGGAGCCACGCAGGACCGCGTCGGGGTTGACGACGTTGGCGCGGATGCCGTGCGGCGCCCCCTCGAAAGCGATGCAGCGGGTCAGATGGACGGCGGCGGCCTTGGCGGCACAGTAGGCCGAGGCCCCGCCCGAGCTGGCCAGCGCGTTCTTGCTGCCGATGGTGACGATCGAGCCGCCCAGCTTCTGCGCCAGCATCACCTTGAACGCCTCGCGCGTGACCAGGAACACGCCCTTGGCCAGCACCGCGTTGTTCTTGTCCCAGTCGGCGAGCGACGTCTCGGCAAAGGCGGAGGCGGTGGCCAGACCGGCATTGGCGACCACGATGTCGATCCCGCCGAAGCGCTCGATCGTGCTGGCCAGCGCCGCCTGTACGGCCGCCTCGTCGGTCACGTCGGCCAGGGCCGTGTGCACCACGTCGCGGCCGAAGCTGCCGGCAAAGCCCCGCTCCGCCTCGTCCAGCGCTCCCGGCGCGATGTCCGTCAGCACGACGCAGGCGCCTTCGCCCTGGAGCCGGCGGGCGATGGCACCGCCGGCTCCTGGGCGAAGGCGCCTGCGT
>JAPJRA010000007.1 GCA_030824835.1 Geminicoccaceae bacterium
CCTGCGGGTCCAGCGGCTCAGCCGCGCAGCCGCTTCTCCAGCTTGGCGACGCTCTCGAGCTGATAGCGCGCAGCTTCGAGCGACGGGTCGAGGCGGAGCGCTTCGGTGAAGTCCGCCCGCGCCTGGCGCGGCTTCTCTAGCACGAGGTAGGCTTTGCCGCGGCCATAGAACAAGGCGGCCAGATCGGGACTCACCCCGATCGCCTTGTCGAAGTCGGCGATCGCAGCATCGAGCTTGCCCAGTCGAATTTCCGCGTTGGCCCGACTGTTGAGGAAGAGCGCGTTGTCCGGCTCGAGTCGCAGCGCAGCGTCGAAGTCGGTCATCGCCGCAGCATCGTCGCCCTTCTTCGCGATCGCGTCGCCGCGCCCCGCATAGGCGGTGGCCAGCTGCGGCTCCAGCGCGAGCGCGCGCGTATAGTCCGCGATCGCGAGATCGAAGGCGCCCCTCTTGTATTGAACGTAGGCGCGATTGCGGTAGCCGTCCGCATCGTTGGGTGCAAGCGCTATGACTTTGTCGTAGTCGGCAACCGCACCGTCCAGGTCACCCTGGCGCAGCCGGAGATAGCCGCTGACGGCATAGGCGCTGACCGAGTTGGGGTCGAGGCCCACAGCCGTCTGCGCGTCGGCCAGGGCCGCAGCGTCGTCGCCCATGGCCATCAACGCGTTGGCTCGCGCCAGATACAGCTCGACACTGTCCGGCCGCAGCCGAATGGCCTCGCTCAGATCGCCGACGGCGGCCTTCGGGTTGTTGGCCTGACGATACGCCGCGGCACGCATCGTCAATGTGCCGCCGCGCTCGGGCCTGATGGTCAGCGCTTCCGTCAGGTCCGCGATGGCCACCTCCTCGTCGCCGCTGGCGAGCGCGATCCGGGCACGCCCCGTCCGCGCGTTGAAGGTCCACGGTGCCTCTTCGAGAACCTGGTCGTAGTCGGCGCGAGCGGCCGCCATGTCGCCGACTTTCTCCTCGGCCTGAGCCCGCGTCAGCCGTGCGGCCGTGTTGTCGGGTGCCAACGCCAACGCTGCCGACAGGTCGGCGATGCCCTCGACGTAGCGATCGGACTTCGTGTAGGCGGTGCCACGCGCGGCCAGGAACCGAGCCCGATCCTCGGCCGGTGGATTACGCTCCAGGAGCAGGTTGCAGGCCGCCAGTGTTGCAGCCTGATCCGGGTTCCGATCGCGGCAGTCCTTATTGGCGAGGCGCAGCTTTTCACTGGTCGTGCCACATGCAGCCAGACCCAGCAGCAAAGCCGCCGCCACCGTCGCTCTCCCTTGCATCACCACATGTCCCTGCGTCCATCGATGGGGTAAACATGTCATAGGTCACAATGATGGACCAAATGGCCTTTCACCCAGGCGTGATCGGGTACATCAAGTGGCGCATTGATCCTCACCGGCCGCCGATGCGTAGTAACGATCGAACCTGCGATCTGGTTGGGCCAATGGTCCAGCCATCGTCGGTTTTCCCCCGAAAACTTGTGGCCCGGCTGCACCAAGCGGTCGGGCTCTTTTTTCAACTGGCGCCGCGGTGGGGAGATGCCTGGCGCGGCGTGTCGACCTCCGCTGACGGTTTGATGGCTCGCGAGTGGCTACAATCGTCATAGGAGAGCCAACCGGCGTTACCATTGCCCTCAACCGGATCCGTTTCTACACAGGAGGCGTGCGTTGGTTCAACCGCTGAAGGTGTATAGAGAGGGTTAGATTCTCCTTCCAGGTGGGATAAGGGTCGTACCGGCTCGACCAGGATGACCCCTTGCCCGTCTTCGATGGCGATGCAATCGTAGCGGGTGCCATCGGTCTTCAACACTCGAACACCGGTCAGGCCGGAGGTGATCGGCCATGCCTTGGTCACGCCGGTCGCCGCGGCACCACCATCGGCGAGACAGGCCCGAATTCCAGGTAGCAGCTCGGGCAAGGCGGTGCTCCAGTCAGGTGTCTCCTCGAATGCCACGGCCGACGCACGTCGCGATGCCGGGACGTCGGGTGAGCAGCCGACAACGGCAACGAGAGCAAGCATGCACAACACCCGTACCGGCTTCATCGCTCGCTCCAACATCCGGCCATAGCGGCGGATCAGCAGGTCATACCGCCGTCGATAACGTGGATGGCTCCGGTGGTGTACCCGCTTTCGTCCGAAGCGAGATAGAGCGCCAACTGCGCGATCTCCAGGGCGGTGCCGAGGCGGCCCATCGGCTGGCGGGCGACGAACGCCTTGCGAGCGGCCTCATAATCACCCTGAGCCCGCATCCGCCCATCGAGTGAGGGCGTCTCGACCGTGCCCGGGCAGATCGCGTTGCAACGGATGCCGCGGCCGACAAAGTCCATGGCGACAGCCTTGGTCAAGCCGATCACGCCAGCCTTCGAAGCGCCATAGACGAAGCGGTTGGGTACGCCCTTCACGCTCGATGCCACCGAACTCATGTTGACAATCGCACCACCACCACGCTCCAGCATTCCCGGCAGCAGGGCTCGTGTCAGCCGGTACATCGCGGTGAGATTGAGGTCCATCGAGAACGCCCAATCGGCCTCAGTGCACTCCAGGATGGTGCCGTGATGCACGAACCCCGCGCAGTTGAAGAGGACATCCACCGCCCCGACCTCGGCCGCGAAAGCCTCAATGGCCTTCGCGTCGGTGACGTCGAGCCGACGCGTCATCGTGCCATCGAATCCCGCAAGCACCGCTTCATTGATGTCGGTTGCGATCACCTCGGCACCCTCGCGTGCGAACAATTCGGCGCTCGCCCGCCCGATGCCCTGGCCCGCCGCGGTCACCACCGCCCGCTTGCCTTCCAGTCTTCCGGCCATTCCAGCCTCCCTAGCTGCCCGTCTCGTGGCGCAGCGATGAGCGGCCCGACACTGCACGTCAAGAGACGGTAAGAGCTGCGCTGGAGCTGCCCATCATGAATAGATGCTGCCCACCGCAGGCGTCGACACCTGCGAGAGGACGCTTGCCGCATCTGACCGCACACGGCAAAGTCGCTGCCAAGTCAGGACAAGGAGGCATCTCGTGAAGCGATTCATGCTGGCCCTCGCCATGGGATTGCTGGTCATTCCCGGTGCCATCGCGCAGACCTCCGCGCAGGATCCGCCGGCGGCCGCCGGTGGAGCCACCGCAACGCCGATCACCCCTGAAGCCTCTGGTGCACATTCCGCGCCCGGAGCCACGACCGAGGCGAGCCCGGCCACGCCGGATCCCGCGGCTAGTGCCGCGAGCACGGCCCCTGCCGACATCACCCAGGCCGTCGCCTGCGCCACGCTGAGCCAGCAGTTCGGCGATACCCTGACGGCATTGAGCGCACCGACGGCCAAGACACCGCTCGACGAGACCGTAAAGAACACGAGTTCCGAGCGGGCCGGCGCCGGACGGAAGGCCTGCATGGCCCACGACTACGCGACCGGGCTGCAGGGGCTACGGGAGGCGCTGGAGACGTTGGGCAAGAAGCCCATCGTCTGAGATGGGCCACGTGCCTCAGCGACCCTTGATCAGGACCAGCAGGTAGATCCCGTCCTCGACCCGTTGCTCGGTCAGCTCGTGGCCGGTGATCTCGACGAATTCCTCGAAGTCGCGCGGTGCAGCAGGGTCGGTAGCCAGCACGCAGACGCTAGCACCGACCGGCAGCACCATGAGCGCCTGACGTGCCCTGACCAGCGGCAACGGGCAACTCAGCCCGCGGGCATCAACCAACGCGTCGTAGCTCTTCGCCATCGCTCAACCCATCACGCGGTCAGCATGAACGGCCCGGACGCCGTTCACCGACCAGAGCAGAAACGGAAGAATGAGCGGCAGCCAGAGCCACCCATCATAAATGTAGAGGAGGTAGACGCTGCCCGAGGTCAACAGCATCAACGACACCAGGGCGGCGACGACGCTGCGCTGATAGTCGATCAGGTGGATCATCAGCATCGGCACCACGGCTGCGATCAACCATGGAACATACCGATTGTCGGGCTCTCCCAGCAGCGACTGACCGAACAGCATGATGCAGGCGCCATTACCGGCGAGCCCGAACAGAAGGAACAGCCATGGCGCGACAGAAAGGCGAGTCACGGGTGCCACCTCATAGCCATGGTTCAGCCGCGGCCAGAACAGCAGCTTCGCTCCGCCCTCGCTCAGTATTTGCGTGAGCTCGAACAACACAAGCAGCAACAGGCCAAGAATACCGAGACCGATCAGGATGCCGGCTGTGAGGGACATGGGTACCGCCGTCTTCATGCTGTGAGGCATCGTCGCCGGGTGCCTACGGCGACGAACCGCTCAATTTGGCCAAGGTGTGTAGCAGACACTGGCTGTCGGTGCGATGGGGCGTGGGGCCGGGACGTTCCGGGTTATGTCGGTAGGAGGTCAATACGGTGCGACCGGCTATCGGGGACCGCCCGCATGGGGTATTCAGGTAGCGTCGCGCTGACGGCCGCGACGCCTTATTGAACCGCTTCGGACCTGTTTCGATGTCCACCGCCTCCCCGCTTGAGCCCCCGGTGGCGCGCGCCACCTCGACGGCGCTCGAAGATCCGCGTACCCGCCAGCTCGATCCCGTGCTGGCGCGCTTGGTGCTGGCTGGCCGGATCTCCGCCGACGCCGCGGTTCGGGCCACCGCCACGGCCCTCGAGCAACGCCAGAGCCTCGCGGCGGCGGTGACCAGCCTCGGGCTGATCACCAGCCGGGACTGGGCCGAGGCGGTAGCGCGGCACTACGAGTTCGAGATGGCCGGACCCGACGACCTGCCGCGCGAATTGCTGCTGGCGGACAGGATCTCGCCGCGTTTTCTTCGCCACGCCGCCGTGCTGCCGGTGCGTGCGAACGAGGACACGGTCTGGCTCGCCATGGCCGACCCCGGCAACAGCTACGCCATCAAGGCCGTCGGCCTAGCGGCGCAGCGTCGTGTGGTGCCGCTGATCGCGGCGCTCGAGGATCTGCAGAAGGCCTATGCCCGCTACTGGGATGCCGGACAGTCGGCGCTGCAGCGGATCGTCGACGATATCGGCGAGGAGCTCACCGGTGAGCTGAGCGCCGATATCGAGCATCTGATCGGTGCCGCCCAGGAAGCGCCGGTGGTCCGGCTGGTCAATCAACTGCTGACCGACGCGCTCCGGTTGCATGCGTCGGACATCCATATCGAGCCAGCACGTGATCATCTGCGCGTGCGCTACCGCGTGCATGGGCGCCTGCGCGAGGCCGGTGCGCCGCCGGCGCGGCTGTCGGCGGCCGTGATCTCGCGCATCAAGATCCTGGCCAAGCTCGACATCGCCGAGCGCCGCCTGCCACAGGACGGCAGGGCACGGCTGACGCTGCTCGGCCGCCGGATCGACCTGCGCGTCGCGACCGCCCCCTCGGTCCACGGCGAGAGCCTGGTGATCCGTATCCTCGACCAGAGCGCCCAGGGCGGAGATTTCTCGGATCTTGGGTTGGGAGAGTATCTGGAGACACGGCTACGACATGCGCTCGCCGCGCCACACGGCATGCTGCTCGTGACCGGACCTACCGGCAGCGGCAAGACCACGACGCTCTATGCGGCGCTCAGGCACCTGAACAATGCTAGCGACAAGCTGATCAGCATCGAGGATCCGATCGAGTACCAGATCGACGGCATCACCCAGATTCAGGTGCGCCCCGATATCGAGCTCGACTTCGCCCGGGTGCTGCGCTCGGTCGTGCGCCACGATCCCGATGTGATCATGGTGGGCGAGACGCGTGACGCCGAAACCGCCAACATCGCCGTCAACGCCGCGCTCACCGGCCATCTCCTGTTGACGACGCTGCATACCAACAACGCCGCCGGTGCCATCGCCCGTCTGCTCGACATGGGCGTCGAGCCCTATCTGCTGGCGTCGGTGCTGCGTGGCGTCATGGGCCAACGCCTGGTCGGCATCCTCTGCCCCACCTGCAAGGCCCCCCGGCCGGCGACGACCGATGAGATCGCCTTCTTCACCCAGGCCAATCTCGAGGTTCCACCCGATCTCCAGCTGCACGAGGCCCCGGGCTGCGACGCGTGCGAGGGCATGGGCTATGTCGGCCGGGTCGGGATCTTCGAGTTCCTGGAGATGAGCGAGCCCTTGCGCGAGCTCATTCGGGCGCGAGCGTCGACCCAGGCCGTGGCACAGCTGGCGAGCGAAGGAGGGATGCGGACCATGTATGTGGACGGGCTGCTGAAATGCCAAGCTGGTATCACCACGCTGGAGGAGGTCTGCAGCGTGACCAGCGAAGACTGGTAGGGACCACGGCGCCGTGCCCAATTTCTCCTATCGCGCGTTGACCATCAGTGGCGAGCGGGTGGCCGGCGAGCTGGAAGCCGCCGACGTGCAGACCGCCATCGCCCGGCTACAGGACAGCGGCCTGATCCCGATCGACGCCACGCCAGCAGGGCGCGGCGATCGACGTAACGCCGTTCCGGTCACGGCCAATCGCGCCGTTCGCCATGTGACCCAGCTGACCCGCGAGCTGTCGACCCTGCTCGGGGCCGGGCAGACCGTCGAGGGGGCGCTTTCGCTGGCGCGCGAGGAGGTGCCCGACAAGGGGCTGGCCGCGGCGCTGGAGGCCATTCTGCTGAAGGTCCGCAGCGGCTCGAGCCTCAGCGATGCGTTGGCTGACGAACCGCGCTTCTTCCCGCCGCTCTATGTCAGCCTAGTGCGCGCGGGCGAGCAGTCGGGGCGGATGGCCCAGTCGCTGAGCGAGCTCGCGACGATGCGGGAGCGGACGGAAGAGCTGAAATCCAAGCTCACGTCGGCACTTATCTATCCGGTGGTGCTCTTCCTGACCGCGATCGGGGCCGTGATCGTGCTGCTCACGGTGGTGGTGCCGCGGATGGAACCGATGTTCGCCTCGGCAGGTGCTGCCCTCCCGTCCAGCACCCGGATCGTGCTGGCCGCGACCGATCTGTTGCGCGAGCAGGGCTACCTGATGCTGGCGATCGTCGCTGCGCTGCTGCTGCTGGGCGAGCGCGTGCTGCGTCGACCGGGCCCGCGGCAAGCAATGGATCGATGGCTGCTGCAGCTGCCCTTCATCGGACCGATGCTCCGCGACCGGATCACGGCCCAGCTCTGCCGTGGCCTCGCCACCTGTCTGGGTGGCGGCCTCGATCTGCCGGCGGCACTGGCCGTCTGCCGTGACATCCTGGGCAACATGCACGCCCGGGCGGCGATGGAAGAGGTGATCACGCGGGTCCGCACCGGCCGCACCGTTGCCGACAGCCTCAATGCTGCCCAGATCCTGACCCCTCTGGCCGTCAAAATGCTGCGTGTCGGCGAGGAGAGCGGCCGCATGCAGCCGGTGGCCTCCCACCTGGCAAGCACCTTCGAGGATCGCGTGGCGGTGCGCCTCCAGCGTCTGGTGGCCGTCATCGAACCCGCGACGGTGATCGTGCTGGGCTTCGTAGTTGGCGGAATCGTGATGTCCATCCTCACCGCCGTGCTCAGCGTCAACGAGCTGGCGCTATGAGCGCTGCTCTGTCGCGTCACCACCTGTCGCTATTGACGCCCACTTCGACCGTCACCTAGACACACGCTGCCTCTGATGTGAACGTGAGTTGCCGACGCTCGTGACGAAATGGCATCCAGCCACCAAGTTCCTGCTGCTGGCCGCAGTTCCTGTGCTCGCCTACCTGCTGTGGAGCGGTGGCGACGAGGAGCCGGCGGTGGTGGCGAGCGTTGCGCGCCCGCAGCCGATGGAATCGACCTCCCCGGTGGCAGGTGCGGATACGGGCGCCGATACGAACGCTGCGACCTTCGAACTCCCGCCGCTGGAGCGCTTCACGGCGGTGGTCGAGAGGCCATTGTTCTCGCCGACGCGGCGGATGCCGGTTCTGGCTGCTCCTGCCGAGGCGGCGCCGCCCACGGCCGAGGCGCCTATCGCCGGGCCAAGCGGTCCCGACGAGCCCCAGCTGCGTTTCTTTGGGACGGAAAGCCGGGGCGGCACGGCTGCAGCGTTGGTCATCTTCTCGGACACCAGCAAGGTCGGTAGGCTGGTCCCGGGTGACATGGTGGGCGATTGGCGTGTGTTGACGGTGGACAGCAACCACCTCGTGCTCGGCCAAGGCGATGAGGAGCGTAGTTTCGAGATTTTCGGCACCGGAGTGACCGGCCGTGCGACGCCCTCCGCCGAGGGACCGGACAGCAGCACCGACGGGACGGCACCGGACGGCGCGTTCAATCCCGACGATGCGCTCTCTCCGGATGCGGCGGCGCCGGATGAGGCCGCGGCTCCCGACGATGCGGATTCTTCGGACACGGAGCCGAATCAGCCGTAACGGAAAGCGGTCGGCTGCTGCGGCCGTCCATAGGAGTGGGCTAGACGATGCCAGAAATAGAGAAGCGCCCGGGCAGGACCATCCGTCGCGCGGAAGCGGGGTTCACGCTGATCGAGCTGTTGGTCGTCCTGGTGATCCTGGGCCTGCTCGCGGCACTGGCTGGCCCACGGGTGATCGGATACCTCGGTGGCGCCAAGTCCGACACGGCCCGCCTCCAGGTCGAGAACTTCAAGTCGGCGCTCGACCTCTACCGTCTGGATACCGGCACCTACCCGACGACCCAGCAAGGCCTCGGTGCGCTGGTCCGCAATCCGGGCAGCGTGGCGGGCTGGAAGGGACCCTATATCGACAGCCCGAATCTGCCGGTCGATCCGTGGGGCAATCCCTATGCCTACAAGGCACCCGGCGAGCACGGTGCCTTCGATCTGTCCACACTGGGCTCGGACAAGGCGCCGGGCGGCAGCGGTGAGGCGGCCGATGTCACGAGCTGGGGCCGCTGAGCGCGGCTTCACGCTCATCGAGCTGCTGGTGGTACTGACCATCGCAGCCTTGTTGACGGCAGTCGCCTTGCCGCGGGTGGGGACGCTCCTGCGGCCGGATATCGATCGCACGACACGGAAAGTGGCACTGGCCATCCGCGACCAGCGCAGCACGGCGATGCGCACGGGGCTGATGGTCACCGTCACCGGCCCGAGCGTGGTGCCGCTGCTGCCGACCGGTACCGAGCTTGCGGAGGATGGGTTCGGCGAGCAGGGCCTGATCTTCTTTCCTAACGGCACGTCGACCGGCGGCCGCGTGGTGCTGGCGGCAAATGACGGGAAGCGTGCGATCACGGTTGACTGGTTGACCGGGCGGGTCGTCGTGAGTCCGGCATCATGACGTCGAGGGGCTCACCGGCGGCAGGCTTCACCTTGCTGGAAACGCTGGTGGCCCTGGCGTTGCTGGGGATCGTCCTGACCACGGTGTTCGGCATCATTGGCGGTGGACTACGCTCCGCGCGGCGGGACGAGGATCGGTTGCTGCTGGGGCTGGTTGCCCAGAATCTGCTGGAGCGCAGCCGTTTGGATCTGTCACCGCTGGGCGGCCCGCGCAGCGGCGATATCGGCGGCGGCCTGCGCTGGCAAATCGACAGCGAGCCCTATGAGCCGCCCAAGAATATTCTTCCGCCCCGCCGTCCCGGCAGAGGATCTGCCGACACCACACCGTTGAAGGGAGGCGACACGGCCGAGGAGCCATCGTCGAGCAGGGGCTCCTTCGGCCAGTCCGCCGGTCTCGGCCGTGACGGAGGCTTGTCGAGCAGCGGGGCAAGCGGGGACGACAGCTCGCGCGGCGACGGTTTGAGCGGTAGCCAAGGCGGGCTGGGCTCCTCGGATCGTGCGACCGGGTCGGACACCGGTTCCGGGTTGTCGACTCGCGAGCGTCCGGCCGAGAAGGAGAAAATCAAGCTGCGCTTGGTTCGAATCACCGTCACGAAGGACGATCAGAGATACGAGCTGACCGGGCTCGCCATGGAGCCGCGCCGCAACCGCACCACGCAACCGTCGTTGTCGGAGTCACGGCGCGATGCCACCGACCAGCCCTGATCGGCGGCGCGGCGGCTTCACCCTGGTCGAGCTGCTGGTCAGCATGGTGGTGCTGGCGCTGGTGGCGGTGACGATGATGAGTGGCCTGCGCTTCGTGCTGCGGGCTCTGTCCAGCACCGACAGCCGACGTGAAGCCATGGAGGAGCTCACTTTGGGGCTTTCTGTGCTGCGTGGCGAGCTGGAGCGAGCGGAACCCTTGATGGTCAAGGTCGGCCAGCGCGACCTGGTGCTGTTCAATGGCCAAGCGGACAGGCTGCGATTCGCCAATGTCGAGCCTCCCTATCTCGCGGGGCCGCCCTATCTCACCTACGAATATGCCATTGTTCCCGACGGCAATGCCTACCGTATCGAGCTCCGCCGCGCGCCACTCGACCCAGCAGCCCCGGATCTCGCCGCCGTTGACGCCATCGAGCCCCGGACGGTGCTGCGCGTCGGGCAGGAGCTGCATTTCAGCTATTTCGGGCCGCTCGGCAAGGACGACCCGCCGAGCTGGCGCAAGGTTTGGCCGCCCGGGCCAAAACTGCCGCAGGCGATCCGCCTGGCCGAAGGGGACGATCCGGGTTGGCCGGAGCTGGTGGTCCCGCTCCGCATCGCTGCACCGTGGTATTGTGGGGCCGCGGACGGATCCAATACCGCTGGCTGCAAGGCCACGGGCGAACCGGAAGGAGATGGCCTACTGAAACCGGACGACAAGGCTGAGCCATCGCTGGGGGCGGCACAGGTTGGCGAGCGCAAGTCCTTTGGGACGAGCTCGCCATGACCGGACGGGCGAACGAGCGGGGCGCCGCCCTCGTGGTGACGCTGATCTTCACCGCGGCTATGGCGGCGGCCGCGGTGGCCTTCATTGCCGGTCGGCAGACCGACTCGCTGGCGCTGCGCGGCCAGCTCCAGGGGGTGGAGGCCCGGGCCATGCTGGAAGCCGCGCTCCAGCAGACCGTGGCCGTGCTCGACAATCGCGACAATGGCCAGCGGGTCCCACCGCGGCTGACCTGGCAGTTCGGCGACGTCACGGTCCGGGTCGAGCTCACGAGCGAATCCGGCAAGGTCGATCTGAACAAGGCCGAGAAGCCGTTGCTGCAAGGGCTGGCCAAGGCCGTGGGGCTGGGTGACGACGAAGCGGCGGCAATCGCCGATTCCATTCTCGACTGGCGTGATGAGGACAAGGCCAAGCTCGCCCATGGCGCCGAGGGCCGCGATTATCGTGGTGCCGAGCATGGCACCTCGGGCCCCGCGGACCGGCCCTTCGCCCATCCGGCCGAGCTGCGCTATGTCCTGCCGGTGGATGCGGCGACCTGGGCTTTGCTGGCGCCGTTCGTCACCGTGTACTCGGGAGAGGCCGAGCCGGAAGCAAGCAAGGCCGCGCCACCAGTCCGGCGGGCCATGGGTATTGCTCAGTCATTGGCCCAGAGCACGGCACAGGAGACCCAGACGGAGCAATCCAGCGCTGTTCGCGGCGCTGGAAACAGCGGTGCGGACGGCGCCACAGAGAGCGGAACGAAAGCCGGCCAGCTGTCCAAATCGGACGGTGCTTCCAGCAGCCTATCGTCGCTCTCGCGGTCCGGCCAGGCTGGAGGTTCGAGCGGTGCGGGGTACTACGGCCGGCAAGCTCTCCGGAAACGCGACCAACAGCAGCACGCTTTCCAAGCTCGACTCGCCGTCCGACCGCCGCCAGGGTGATGGGGCTGCCACCGATACCGACGATGTCAGTGGAGTGCAGACCGTTGTTCTGGACGTGCGCTTCCCCAACGGCTACGAGGCCGCGGCTAAAGCGGTGATCGTGCTCGATACCGATGGTGGTGAGGGCGAACCGTTCACGATTCTGGACTGGACCCCGATCGCCCGTCCACGGAGTAGCGAAACATGATGGCGCTCGCCCGATCAGCGCAGCCGGGTCCGAGCGGTGGCCTGCTCGCCTGGTGGCTGGGCGAGCTGCGTGAGCTCCTGCCGCCGCGCTGGCGTCAGTCGGCGCCCAGGCGGCAGTCGCTGCTGCTACAGCTCGAACGACCGTTCCTGCGCGTCCACGAGCGGCGAGGGCGCCGCCTCGAGCCGCTGGGCAGCCTGATGCTGCCGGAAATCGACGGCAGCGACGCCAAAGGCGAGCGTATCCCTGTCGTCGAGCCAAGGTTGCGGAAGGCGCTGGACCGCAACCCGGACTCCATCGTCCTGGTGCTGGGCGAGCAGGATGCGCTCACCTACGTCGACCTGCTGCCCGCCTCGGCCGAGGGTGATCTCGCCAAGATCATGGCGCACAAGCTCGACCTGCTGACCCCGTGGTCCGCCGAGCATGGCTATGCCGCGCAGAAGGTCATGGGCCGGCGTCGCGACGGCATGCTGGAGGTGCTGGTGGCGGCGGCGGGGCGTGACAGCCTCGATGGCATCCTGAGCCAGCTCGCCGCCGTTGGCGTCAAGCCCGCAAGGGTGGATATCGCCATCGACAAGGAGCCGGGGCGCACAGCCGGCGTCGATCTGCTCCGCAGCAGCACACCCGAACCTACCCGGCGCGGCCGTAGGGCCCTGCTGGTGACGGTCCTGCTGGTTCTTGCGGTTGGTGGTGCCGGCTGGGTCGGCTGGCAGGTCTACCAGCGCCAGGCTCGGTTGAGCGCGCAGGCCGCGGTCACGAGCGACCTCGAGCGGCAGCTCGCGGACCTCCCCGAGCTGCGCAATCGGATCGAGGCACTGCGGGTACAAGCCAACTTCCTGGCCAATGATCGTCGCAGCCGGCCGTCGCCGCTGACGGTGCTCGAAACGCTGAGCCGCCTGCTCCCCGATAATGTGTGGCTCAGCGAGGTCACGTTGGACGGCAACGAGCTGGCGTTCTCGGGCATGGCCGAGGATGCCTCGGTTCTCATCCCGCTGGTGGAGAAGGCACCCGAATTCGAGCAGGCGCGCTTCCACGCGCCGAGCACGCGGATGACCGTTCGCAACCTCGACGGCAGCGAGCGCGAGGTCGAGCGCTTCGCTATACGGGCGGTGGTCGTTCCGGCGGCGGCCCCGGTACCATGATCGATCGCCTGCTCCCATCGCAGCGGCGACTGCTGGCTCTGGGCATTTTGGGGCTCGTGGTTCTCGCCGTTGCCGCCGTGATCTGGTTCCCCCTGGCCTACCTGCACCGGCAGGACGCTGCGCTCGCGGCGGGTGAGCGTCGAATCGAGGAATTGCGGGCGCGGGTACCCGGGCGTGAGCAGCTCCTGGCACAGGAGCGCGAGCTCGCCGACTCCATGGACATGGATCGGGCCCTGCTGTCGGGAAGCACGCCGGCAGTCGCTGCAGCGCAGCTGCAGGGCGATCTTGCGGGGCTTGCCGCCGCAATGGGCGGCGAGGTCACGACGGTACAGATCCTGGAGCCCGAGGAGGCGGCACCATTCGCCCGGATCGGGCTGCGCCTCAGCGTGACTGGCGATACCGCCACGGTGCGCGATTTCCTCTACGCCGTCGAGACCCGCGAGCCCATGCTGATCGTCCGCCGCATGGAGCTCTCCAACGCCGCCGCGCAGACGGACGACTCGCCGGAAAACCCCTCGCTCGCCGCCACCTTCGAGATCTACGGCTACGCTCCAGCTGCAATCCTGCACTGAACCGTCGGCGCTTGTTGACCGGCCACGTTGCCGCCGATAGTCCGTTGAAACGATTCAACTGCTCGAGGTGAGGCCATGAGCCGCTTGCCCGTCGGACGCCCGCGCGAGCACGCGCTGGAAACGCTGTTCGGCCGCCGCCGGGGGGTGGTGATCGGTGTCGTCCATGCACTGCCTCTACCGGGCTCGCCGGAGTATGCCGGGCAGCCGATGCAGGCGATATATGATCGCGCCTTGGCCGATGCCGAAGCCTATGCCACAGCCGGCATGGACGGACTGATCGTCGAGAACCATGGCGACATCCCGTTCCTCAAGCCCGGCGCGCTCGGACCAGAGACGGCTGCCGTGATGGCGGTGATGACCGAGCGCGTTCGGCAAGCGACGGGCCTTACGGTGGGCGTCAACGTGCTGGCGAATGCCGCCATCCCGGCTCTGGCAGTGGCCAAAGCCGCCGGCGCCGGGTTTATCCGCGTCAATCAGTGGGCCAACGCCTATGTGGCGAACGAAGGGCTGATCGAAGGGCCGGCAGCCGAGGCCATGCGCTATCGCCGTAATCTCAGTGCCCAGGATATCCGCATCTTCACCGACAGCCACGTCAAGCACGGCGCGCACGCCATCACGGCCGACCGCAGCCTGGCTGAACTGACCCGCGACCTGGAGTGGTTCGGCGCCGACGTCGTGATTGCGACGGGCCAGCGCACGGGTGATGCGGCCAGCGGTGACGAGCTTGTCGGGATCAAGGACGCGACCACGCTGCCCGTCCTGGTGGGTTCTGGTGCGACTGCCGAGAACCTGGAGCGGATCCTGGCCGTCGCCGACGGCGTGATCGTCGCCAGCTCCGTCAAGGTCGGTGGTGTCTGGTGGAACCCGGTCGATTCGCAAAAGGCCAGGGCTTTCATGGCAGCGGCGGCGGCGTATCGGTGAGACTGCTGGTCCTGGGCAATGCGGTCATCGATCTTGCCTATTTCATCGAGCATTTGCCGATGCCCGGCGAGACGGTGCTCGCAGCCACCAAGCACGTCGATGTCGGCGGTAAAGGTCTCAATCAGGCAGTCGCCGCGGCGCGTGCCGGCGCTCCCACCAGACTGGTTGCGGCCATCGGTGGAGATCGGCATGGCGAGCTGATCCGTGCCAAGCTCGCGGCTGAGGGCTTGGCCACGGACGGCCTGCAGGTGACAGGGTCGCCTAGCGACGAATCGATCGTCCTGGTGACGCCGATCGGCGAGAACGTGATCGTGAGCACGGCCGCCGCAGCACGCGGTCTGTCGATCGAGCGCGCCGCCGCGGAGATCGACGCACTGGCACCGGGCGATCTCTTGCTTCTCCAGGGCAATCAGACAGAGTCGCTGACCCGGGCAGCGCTCCTGGCGGCGCAACGGCACGGCATCCGAACGATGCTCAACCCATCGCCCTTGGCGTTCGACTATGGCGGTCTGTTGGACATGGTGGATATCGCTGTCGTGAACGTAGTCGAGGCTGCCGCGTTAGGTGCGATGGGTGCCAACGCCGTAATCGTGACCGACGGAGCGCGCGGGGCACGTCTGTGCGCCGCGGGACGCGTCGACCATGTTCCGGCTCCTTCGGTCATGGCCGTCGATACGACCGGGGCCGGCGATGTCGTCTGCGGCGTTGTCGCCGCCGGTGTGGTGCTGGGCCTTCCACTTGTCGAGGCCCTGCGTTGGGCCATGGGCGCCGCAGCCTGCAAGGTCACCCGGCGCGGCGCGTTTGCCGGCATCCCGACGGCGGCAGAGATGTGGACGTTGCGTCCGTGACCGGAAGGCGGCCCACCATCCGTGAGGTTGCCGCCCGCGCCGGCGTCTCCATCGGCACCGTTTCGCATGTGCTTACCGGGCGCCGTGAGGTCCGCGCCGGCACCCGTGCCGCGATCGATGCAGCCATCTTGGAGCTCGGCTACGTGCCGGATGGGGCAGCGCGGGCGTTGATTGCCCGTCGTCATCGCCTGGCGATCCCGCACGATCCGATGGTCCCACGCCTCACCTGCGTCGGCTACCTGTGCGCCGATCACACTGCGCAGGTTGCGGTCCTGCCGCATCGTGACGACCGGATGAAGGCCATCAGCATCGAGAAGACACTGGGCGGCTGTGCCGCCAATGTCGCCGCCAGCGCCGCCGGACTGGGGCAGCCTTTGCCGGTGGCGGCCGAACTCATCACCATCGTTGGCGATGATTCCGACAGTGACTGGGCACTGTCGGTCCTGGGCAGCCGGCATGTCGGCCTGCATCCGCTGTCGCGACGCCCAGGAGCTCGCCTGTCCCGCTGCTTCATCCTGGTCGAGGACCATGGCAGCCGGACAATCATCAACGAGCCGCTTCAGGTCCCCGCGGACACGTTGCGGCAGTGGCTGGAGAGCTTGCCACGCGTTCAAGGCGTCCACTGTCTCCATCTGCAAGGGGATCAGCTGTCCCCGCTGGCGGAATTGATGCCGGAGGCGCGTGCCCGAGGGTTGCAGCCGGTGGTGCAGGCCACGGCCTTGGACACGGAATGGCGGAACACCGCGGGCCTGAGTCGATTGCGGGACCTCTTCGATCTCGTGGTGCTGAATCGCGAGGTGGCACACGACATTGTTGGACCGGGGTTTCGTGGCAGCGCCGCTGAACTGGTGCGCCGCATCGACGAGTGCGTTCGCGGCCCCGGCGCTGCGCTGCTGCTGACCCTCGGAGCGGAAGGTGCGGTGCTGTTCGACGCCGGCGCCGTGCCGTTGCATGTCGCTGCGCCGACCGTGGATCCGGTCGATACCACCGGTGCCGGCGACACGTTCACCGGCGTCTTCCTGGCCGCATGGCTCAACGGCCTCGAGCGAAACGCTTCGCTTCGGCTGGCCGTCGATGCCGGCAGCCGCGCAGTCACCCGCATGGGCGCGCAAGAGCACGGATTGGCTGCAGTCGATCTTTTGGGAACGCCAGATGCTGCCGGTTAGGGCTTGGCGTCTGGTCCGATACCCTTGCCAGGGCTGCAGTCGGCGGACGTTGCCGAACCATCGCAAATCAGCATTTGAACGTTTCACTGCGAGAGGTTAGCGTCCTTGTGTTGCTGCGGCATGCAGCTCGGAGGAGCGCCCGGCGCCTGCACACGGTCGGGAAATGATGGGAGAACGTTGATGACCTGTCGTCGCATCATGCTCGGGGCGGGCTTGGCCCTAACCGGCTCCCTGCTGCTGGGCGCCACCGCCATGGCGGCCGAGCCCACCATCGCCCTGGTTCAGATCAACCAGCAGGCGCTGTTCTTCACCCAGATGAACGAAGGCGCTGAGAAGAAGGCGGCCGAACTGGGCACGAAGCTGGTCATCTTCAACGCCAACAACGATCCGGCGGCGCAGAACAACGCCATCGAGACCTACATCGCACAGAAGGTGGACGGGCTCGTGGTCGTTGCGATCGACGTCAATGGCATCATGCCCGCCGTCGAGGCCGCGGGACAGGCGGGCATCCCGGTGGTCGCGGTCGATGCGATTCTGCCGGCCGGCCCCCAGCTGGCCCAGGTCGGCGTCGACAACGAGGCCGCCGGGAAGCTGATCGGCGAGCATTTCGTCAAGGTCGTCAACGAACAGATGGGCGGCAAGGCGAAATTGGGCTCGGTCGGCGCCTTGAACTCCTTCATCCAGAACGTCCGCCAGAAGGGCTTCGACTCGGTCGTCGCCACCGCTCCGGGCATCACCAATGCCGGCGTGGTCGACGGGCGGAACATTCAAGACAACGCCATGGCGGCGGCCGAGAACCTGATGACCGCCAATCCCGATCTCACCGCGATCTACGCCACCGGTGAGCCGGCGCTGCTCGGCGCCGTGGCCGCGGTCGAGAGCCAGGGTCGCCAAGGCGACGTCAAGGTGGTGGGTTGGGATCTTACCGCCTCGGCGATCAAGGGCATCGACGACGGCTATGTCGTGGGCGTGGTCCAGCAGGTTCCGGCGGGCATGGGCGCCGCAGCGGTCGATGCGCTGATGACCGCGATCAAGGGTGGCACCGTGCCGGCCAACATCGCCGTGCCGGTGACCATCGTCACCAAGGAGAATGTCGAGCCCTACCGCGCAGTTTTCAAATAATGACATCGGCTCAGCCGGCCCCAGCCGCGGCTGGGGCCGGGGTCCCGCGGGTTCGGCTCGAGGGCATCACCAAGCGCTTCGGCTCGATCGATGCGCTGCGCGGTGTGGACCTCGAGCTGTGGCCGGGCGAGGTGCTGGGCTTGGTTGGTGACAATGCCGCGGGCAAGTCGACTCTGACCAAGATCATCGCCGGCAGCTACGTGCCGGACACCGGGAAGATCCTCGTCGATGGGGTGCCCGCGGCCTACGCGACGCCGGCCGAAGCCCGCGCCCGCGGGATCGAGATGGTCTACCAGGATCTCTCCTTGTGCGATTCGGTCGACGTTGCGGGAAATCTGTTCCTCGGCCGCGAACCGATCCGCCGGGTGCTCGGGCTGCCGCTGCTCGACAAGGCAAGGATGCAAGCCGAGGCCAAGGCGCATCTGACCGCGCTGGATATCCACATCCCCAATCTGGCAGCACTCGTGGGCCAGCTTTCCGGCGGGCAGCGGCAGTCGATCGCCATCGGGCGCGCCGCTGCCTTCGCGCCTAACGTGATGATCATGGACGAGCCGACCTCGGCGCTGGCCGTGGCCGAGGTCGAGGCGGTGCTCCGGCTGATCCGCCGCCTGGCCGAATCGGGTGCCGGTGTGATCCTGATCACCCACCGCCTGCAAGACCTTTTTCTGGTCTGCGACCGTATCGCCGTCATGTACGAGGGGCTCAAGGTCGCCGAGCGGCGCATCGACGAGACCGATCTCGAGGATCTGGTCGGGCTGATCGTCGGCGGCAAGGCCGAGCGGCTCCGTGGCAGGGCCTGAGCCGGTGCGTGACCGCCGACCACAAGGCAGCCCTTGGGCGGATTTCCTGCTGGCGCAGGCGCCCGTGATCAGCATTGCCGCATTCTTCGTACTGATGGCGGCGATCTTCGCGCTCGGCACCGACGCCTTTCTCTCGCAGGTCAATCTGCTGAACCTGTTGCGGCAGTCCGCGCCGTTGCTGATCGTGGCGGTGGCCATGACGTTCGTCATCACCACGGGCGGCATCGATCTGGCGGTGGGCTCGACCGTGGCCCTGGTCAACGCGCTGGCGGCGATCGCGCTGCAGGCCGGTCTGCCATGGCCGTTGACCGTCCTCGCCATGCTGATCCTGGGTGCAACGGTCGGGGCCCTGCAGGGCTGGTTCGTGGCGGTCGAAGGGATACCCTCCTTCATCGTCACGCTGGCCGGCCTCTCAATTCTGCGTGGCATCGCGCTCCTGCTGACCCAGGGCTTCTCGATCCCGATCGGAGCCGACAGCTGGTTCGTGCAGTTGGGCCGCGGCTGGTTCCTGGGCATCCCGCTGCCAGCGGCACTTGCCGTGCTGGTGGTGCTGGCCGGCTGGATCACGCTGACCCAGACCCGGTTCGGGCGTTACGTCGTCGCGGTCGGGGCCAACGCGGAGGCGGCGCGCCGGACCGGCATCGCCATCCGCCGGGTGACCATGAGTGTCTACATGCTGACCGGTGTTGCCGCCGCCGCTGCAGGAATTATCATCGCCGGCCGGCTGGGCTCGGGCAGCTCCAATGCCGCCGTGGGCTTCGAGCTGGAAGTCATCGCCGCCGTGGTGCTGGGAGGAACGGCACTCGCCGGTGGCCGGGGTACCATCCTCGGCACGGTACTAGGAGCGCTGACCATCGCCGTCATCGGCAACGGGCTGATCCTGGCCCACATCTCGCCGTTCTTTACCCAGATCGTCACCGGACTGATCATCCTGCTGGCAATCTGGCTCAATACCCGGCTGTTCGCGCGCATGGCGCAGATCGGACGTAGATGAGCGAGCTCTCCATCTGTCATGTCGGCTCCGGCCAAGTGATGACCGTCCGCGGACCGGTCCCGGCCGATGCGCTGGGCATCACCCTGCCGCACGAGCATATCCTCAACGACTGCCGCTGCTGGTGGCACCGCCCGGTCGAACCGGAGCGCCAGCATCTGGCGACGGAGCCGGTCCATCAGGGCATCATCGGCGAGCTGCGCATGGATCCCTTCGTCAACCTCGACAACTGCACCCTCGACGACGAACAGCTCGCCGTGGCCGAGCTGATGGCGTTTCGCGATGCGGGCGGCGCCACCGTGGTCGATCCGACCTGCCGCGGCATCGGGCGCAACCCCACGGCACTGAAGCGGATCAGCGCCACAACCGGCCTGCAGATCGTCATGGGCTCGGGCTACTATCTGGAAAGCTCGCATCCCCCGGTGGTCAGGACCATGACGGCGGAGGCGATCGCCGACGAGATCGTGGCCGAAGCCCTTGAGGGCATCGATGGCGTCCGGATCGGCCTCATCGGCGAGATCGGCGTTTCCGGCGACTTCACGCCCGAAGAGGAGAAAAGCCTGCGCGGTGCCGCCCGAGCCCAGGCGCGCACGCGGTTGCCGCTGATGGTGCATCTGCCCGGCTGGTACCGCCATGGGCTGAAAGTGCTCGACATAGTGGCGGAGGAGGGGGGCGATCCAGACCACACGGTGCTTTGCCACATGAACCCATCCTTCGTCGATCCGACCTACCAGGAGGCTTGTGCCGCTCGCGGCGCCTTCATCGAGTACGACATGCTCGGGATGGACTACTGGTACGCCGACCAGCAGGTGCAGTGCCCGTCCGACGAGGAAACGGCCGCGGCCATCGCCCGATTGGTGGCGCGCGGGTTCGGCCACAAGCTGCTGCTCTCACAGGACGTGTTCCTCAAGATGATGCTCACCCGCTACGGCGGCTTCGGGTATGCCTACGTACTGCGCCACTTCGTGCCGCGACTGCGTCGCCACGGGGTCGGCGAGGAGGCGATCAACCGTATGCTGGTGGGCAATCCCTGTGCCGTGTTCGCCTCGGCCTAGAGGAGAAGGAATTGACCAGAACCAGGGTGTTGCTCGCCGGCGAGAGCTGGGTCAGTGCGGCCACGCATTACAAGGGATTCGACCAGTTCGGCTCGGTGACCTTCCATCTCGGCGCCGAGCCGCTGGTGGAGGCGCTGCGGGACAGCGCGTTCGATCTCCATTACATGCCCGCCCACGAGGCGGCGACGGCCTTCCCGTCGACCCTCGAAGAACTGGCCGGCTACGGCGCCGTCATCTTGTCCGACATCGGCTCCAACACGCTGCTGCTCCACCCCGACGTCTGGATGAAGGGCAAGACCGTGCCCAATCGGCTCAAGCTGCTGCGCGAGTACGTCGCCGGCGGTGGCGGCTTGATGATGATTGGCGGCTATTTCAGCTTTCAGGGAATTAATGGCGCCGCCCGCTGGCACAAGACACCGGTCGAGGACGTACTGCCGGTCAGCTGCCTGCCGATCGACGATCGGCTGGAGGTTCCAGAGGGTTTTCGGGCCCAGGTCATGGAGCCCGGCCACCCGATTCTGGCAGGCCTGGACAGCGAGTGGCCGGTGCTGCTCGGCCTCAACGAGGTGGTGCTCAAGGCCGGACCGGAGATCGAGCTGTTGGCGCAGACGCCGGCCGACGTCGGCGGCCACCCGTTGCTGGCCGTGGGGCGGCACGGCAAGGGCCGGACCCTGGCCTGGACCTCGGACATCGGTCCGCACTGGCTCCCAGACAGCTTCGTCGCCTGGCCCGGCTACGCGCGTCTGTGGCGACAGGCGCTGCAATGGGTGACGCAGGCGAGCTGACCGTTTTATTGGGCCGACGGGTTTCTTCGAGTCCATCTTGCTCTCGACACCGGCCGATGGTCTTCTCGGCTGACGGAGATGCGCTTGCGCATTCTCCCACCTGACGGGAGGCAAGAATGAACTGGCAAGGCCAAATTTTCGGCGCACTGGCCCTGATGACGCTGCTCCTCGGCGGCAGCGCTCGGGCGGCCGAGGTCGAGCTCAAGGTCATGCACTTCCTGCCGGCTGCGGCGCCAGCACAGAAGGCCCTGATCGAGCCCTGGGCCAAGGCGGTCGAGGAGCAGTCGGGAGGGCGGATCGCGGTCAAGATCTACCCGGCGATGCAGCTCGGCGGGAAGGCGCCGCAACTTTACGACCAGCTCAAGGACGGCCTCGTCGACGTGGTCTGGACGTTGCCCGGCTACACCCCCGGGCGATTTCCGTCGATCTCGGTGTTCGAGCTGCCGTTCATGATCAGCGATGCTGTCGCCACGTCTCAAGCGGTGCAGGAGTTCTACCAGACGCAGCCGACGGTTCAGGCGGAGCTTGCGGAGGTGCATCCACTGTTCCTGTTCACCCACGCGCGCGGCGTGATCCATACCAAGGGTGTGGCGATCGAGTCGGTTGCCGATCTGAAAGGTGTGAAGATCCGCATCCCGAGCCGGGCGGTGGGTGACGCGTTCAGCGCCTACGGCGCGGTTCCCGTCTCGCTACCGGTACCGCAAACGCCCGAAGCGCTGTCCAAGAACGTGATCCAGGGTGCAGTGATGCCGTGGGAGGTGACACCCTCCTTGAGACTTTATGAGCTGACGGATCACAGCACCGAGCTCGCCGGGCCGCGCGGTCTTTATACCTCCGTGTTCCTGTTCGCCATGAACAAGGACAAATATGACAGCCTGCCGCCAGACCTGAAGCATGTGATCGACGCCAACTCCGGCATGTCATGGGCAAAGTCGATGGGCGAAGCCTGGGAGAAGGCGGAGCTGCCCGGCCGCGAGGCGGCCATCCGGCGTGGCAACTCGATCATCACCATGCCCGAAAGCGAGGTCGCCAAGATGCAGTCGCTGGCACAACCGGTGAT
>JAPJRA010000475.1 GCA_030824835.1 Geminicoccaceae bacterium
GGCTCGCCCGCCGGCTCGCCATCGCCTTCTGGAAGGGCGAGCGCGCCGAGCGGATGGAGGTCGCCATCCTCGACGCGGCGCCGGCCACCCGCATGAACGGCTACCAGCAGGAGCCGGCCGACCCGCTGACCACGTTCGACCAGCGCCGCTTCAACGCCATCCGCGGCCAGCAGGCCCAGCTCGGCCGCGAGATCAGTCGTTGCCTGAAGGAGCTGCGCCAGCTCCGCAAGGACCGACTCGAGGAATGCACGCACGAACCCGGCTCCGGCCTCGAGAACGAACCTGAGGCGACCTTGCAAATCGAACCCGAGAGCCCTCCCGCCGCCGCCAACGACGACGTCATGGTCGACCTGGGCGAGGTGCGAAACGAACCCGAGCCCGACCAGCCGGGCGCGCTGCCGCCGCCGGTCCGCGCCTACCTGGAGCAGCTGCTGGCGGCCGAGGACTGGCCGAACCTGACCCGCCTCGCCGCCATCGGCGCCTTGCGCCCGCTGGGTCTCAAGCCCGCCGACCTCGCCTCGCCCCAGGCCTTCGCCCGGGCACTGCAGCGGCTCGACGCCAGGGCCGCCTGAGGCGGCCCATGCACGGTCGGTCACCCTCCCGTCCAACTGGGCTCGCTTCACCTCGCACGACATAGCGGCTAACCTCCGCCGCCAACGACAGTGCCCGGGAGGCCGCCCATGACCACCGTTCGCCTTACCATGGCCCAGGCCCTGGTCCGCTGGCTGATGGCCCAGCGCACCGTGGTCGACGGCACCGAGCTGCCGCTCTTCCCCGGCGTGTTCGCGATCTTCGGCCACGGCAACGTCACTTGCCTCAGCGAGGCGCTGGAGGCGGTCAAGGACGAGCTGCCGACCTGGCGCGGCCAGAACGAGCAGTCGATGGCGCTGGCCGCCATCGGTTTCGCCAAGGCCAGGGCGCGCCGGCAGATCATGGTGGCGGCGAGCTCGATCGGGCCTGGGGCCACCAACATGGTCACCGCCGCCGGCGTGGCCCACACCAACCGCCTGCCGGTCCTGCTGCTGTCCGGCGACTACTACGCCTCCCGCCTGCCCGACCCGGTGCTGCAGCAGGTCGAGCACTGGGGCGATCCCACCCTCAGCGTCAACGACGCCTTCAAGCCGGTCACTCGCTACTGGGACCGGATCACCCGGCCCGAGCAGCTGCTGCAGTCCCTGCCCCAGGCGCTGGGCGTGCTGCTCGACCCGGCCGACTGCGGCCCGGCCTTTCTCGGCCTATGCCAGGACGTCCAGGCCGAGGCCTTCGACTATCCGGAGCGCTTCTTCGCCCCCACCGTCCACGAGGCGCCCAGGCCGCGCCCCGACCTGCGCCAGCTCGACGCCGCGGCGGACCTGCTGCGCACGGCCAGGAAGCCGCTCCTGATCGCCGGCGGCGGGGTCCGCTACAGCGGTGCAGAGGCCATGCTCGCCGCCTTCGCCCAGCGCCACCGCATCCCGGTCGCCGAGACCATCGCCGGCCGCACCGCGCTGGTCCACGACCATCCCTTGAATGTCGGCCCGATCGGCGGCCTCGGCTCCAGCTCGGCCAACGGGCTCGCGGCCGAGGCCGACGTGATCCTGGCCGTCGGCACCCGGCTCGCGGACTTCACCACCGGCTCCTGGTCGGTGTTCGCCGACGACGCCCGCTTCATCGGCCTCAACGCCGCCCGCTTCGACGCCAGGAAGCACCAGGCGCTGCCGGTGGTGGGCGACGCGCTGGCGACGCTGGAGGAGCTGGGGCAGGCGCTGGCGGACTGGCAGGCGCCCGAATCCTGGGCCGACCGGGGCCGGCAGCTCTATGCCGAATGGAACGGGTTCATCGACCAGCGCAGCGGCCCGACGAACGCCGAGCTGCCGACCTATGCCCATGTCATCGGGGCGGTGAACCGGCTGTGCGACCCGCGCGACCTGGCCCTGACCGCCGCCGGCGGCATGCCCGGCGAGCTGTGCATGTGCTGGCGGGCCGCCACCACCTCGTCCTTCGACTGCGAGTTCGGCTTCTCCTGCATGGGCTACGAGATCGCCGGCGGCTGGGGGGCGAAGCTCGCCGACCCGAGCCGCGACGTGATCGTCATGGTCGGCGACGGCAGCTACCTGCTCATGAACAGCGACATCTACAGCTCGGTCCTGACCGGCATGAAGCTGATCGTCGTGGTCTGCGACAATGCGGGTTTTGCCGTGATCGACCGGCTGCAGCGGGCCAAGGGCATCCCGTCCTTCAACAACCAGCTGGCCGACATCCGCCACGAGGGCGAGCTGGTCCGGGTCGACTTCGCCAAGCATGCCGAGTCCATGGGGGCGATCGGGCTGCGGGCCTCCGGCATCGGCGAGTTCGAGGCGGCGTTCCGGCAGGCGAAGGAAGCCTCCCGCACCACCGTCATCCACATCGCCGTCCACCCGACCGACTGGACCGAGGGCAACGGCGCTTGGTGGGAGTGCGGCACGCCGGAGGTCTCCAGTCGCGAGAGCGTGCGCCGGGCCCGCGCCGAGCACGAGGCCGGCAAGCGCCGGCAGCGGGTCGGCGTGTAGACGGCAGGGCGGAGGGAGCGGGCGCGTGCTGGTCACCGGTGCCGAGGATCCGGTCCTGCTGCGCCGCGCCCAGCGCCGGCGCGACGCGGAGCAGCTGGCCCTGGTGCTGGCCGCCGCCGGAATCGCCTGTGGCCTCACGGCGGACCGCGCCGGCATCGCCGTGTACGTCCATGCGGCCGACGCACCCCGGGCGTTCGACGAGCTTGAGGCCTACGAGCGCGAGAGCGCGCTGGTGCCGCCGGCGTCCCCGACCACCGCCAGCGACCATGGCGGGGTCTGGGCGGCGTTGGCCTTCGGCGCGGTCCTGCTGTTCTTCTTCGGCCTGCAGCAGCGCGACTGGCGGACCGACTGGACGGCACTGGGCGCGGCCCAGGCGGGCCTGATCCAAGGCGGGGCCTGGTGGCGCACCGTCACGGCCCTGACGCTGCATGTCGACCACAGCCATCTTCTGGGCAATCTCGCCGCCGGCCTGGTGTTCGGCCTGCTGGTGGCGCAGCAGCTGGGCGCCGGCCTCGGCTGGCTCGCGATCCTGCTGACCGGTGCCTTCGGCAACGCGCTCACCGCCTGGCTGCAGTCGCCCGGCCATACCGCCATCGGCGCGTCGACGGCCCTGTTCGGGGCGTTGGGTATCCTGGCCGGCTTCCTGCGCCAGCGCCGGGTGGTGCCGTGGCGCGGCGGCATCCGCCGCTGGGCGCCGCTCTCGGCCGGCATCCTGCTGCTGGTCTTCCTGGGCTTCGGCGGCGAGAACACCGATGTCGGCGCGCATGTCGCGGGCTTCGCCGGTGGCGGCCTGCTCGGGGCTGCCCTCGGCCGCTGGGGCCACCATCTTCCCCAAGGGTCGCGGGCACAGTGGCTCTATGGGCTCGCGGCCCTCGGTGTGGTGGCGGGGGCTTGGCTGCTGGCGCTGGCCTCGGGCCAGCTCGCCCAGGCCCGGTGACGCAAGGGAGGGATCATGACGCTGCAGTTCGCCGTGCTCTACGGCTCGGTCCGCGAGACCCGCCAGGGGATCCGGGCCGCCCGCTTCATCGACGCCCAGCTCCGGGCGCGCGGCCATGCGACCACGCTGGTCGACCCGCTCGAGTACCGCCTGCCGCTGCTCGACAGGATGTACAAGGAATACCCCAAGGGCACGGCACCCGAGCCCATGGAGCGGCTGGCGACACTCTACCGCGCCGTCGACGGGTTCGTGATCGTCAGCGGCGAGTACAATCACGGCATCCCACCAGCGCTGAAGAACCTGCTCGATCATTTCCTCGAGGAGTATTTCTTCCGCCCATCGGCCATCGTCTGCTACTCGGCCGGCGCCTTCGGCGGCGTGCGCGCGGCCATGCAGCTGCGCATGACCCTGGCCGAGCTCGGCATGCCCAGCATCCCGTCGCTGCTGCCGGTGCCCAAGGTGCAGGACGCGTTCGACGAGGCGGGCACGGCTGCCGATCCCGCGACTGAGCGCCGAGCGCAGCGCTTCCTGGACGAGCTCGAATGGTACGCGCGAGCCTTGCGGGCGGAGCGCGCCCGGGGCACGCCCTATTGAGCGGACGTCGGCACGGGCCTGGGCTGGAACAGGTCGAGCGCGGTCAGGAGGCCGAGGCTGGCCAGCAGGATGCCCGTGCCCTGCAGCGCGTCGGGCACCT
>JAPJRA010000476.1 GCA_030824835.1 Geminicoccaceae bacterium
GACCAACCTGCGCCAGACCGTGACCCAGGTGCTCTCGCATCTGGAAGTGCGCATGCAGCAGCCGGAGCCAGAGCTGCCGCCACCCGAGCCTGAGCTTCTGCCACGGCGTTCGGCGCCACTTTCGCCGATGCCCTCGAGCGTCGGCACGAAAGCGATTCCGGAGGGTGACCTGCTCGAGGTCGACGCCGCTGACCCGTCGACCTGGGGCAAGGTGCCGCGCAATGCCCTATGCCCTTGCGGGTCCGGCAGGAAGTTCAAGCAATGCCACGGGCGAATCGCGTGAGGCTCGCGACGAACGGAACGGCGGATCGGCAGCCCGGACCTAAGTCAGCATGAATCCGCTCGCGGTCCTGCTCATGGTGGCCATGCTGGCGACGGCGGCAGTGCTGATGGTGGGACTGTTCGGCTTCTTTTTCGGTGGTCCGTTCAACGAGCGCTACGGCAACAAGCTGATGCGCGCCCGTGTTGGCCTGCAGCTGCTGGCGCTGATTCTGCTGGGCCTGCTTTTTCTCACTCAGAGCTGAACGCGGGCATCATGGTCATTCTTTCCAACATCTATACCCGCGGCGGCGATCAGGGCCGGACCTCGCTGGGCGACGGCACGAGGGTGCCCAAGCACGCTGCCCGCGTGGCCGCCTATGGTACGGTCGACGAGGCCAACGCCGCTCTCGGGCTCGCGCGCCTGCACACGAAGGACGACGCCGACGCCATGCTGGCACGTATCCAGAACGACCTGTTCGATCTGGGTGCGGATCTCTGCCGACCGGGCGAGAATGTCGACGACGGCAAGGCGCTGCGGATCAAGGACACCCAGGTCGACCGGCTCGAGCACGAGATCGACGCCATGAACGCCGAGCTGCGGCCGCTGACGTCGTTCGTGCTGCCCGGCGGAACCGCTGCGGCAGCCCATCTGCACCTAGCCCGCACCGTCACGCGGCGCAGCGAGAGGCTGGTCTGCGAACTGGCGCAAGACGAAACCGTCAATCCTGCGGCCCTGCGCTATTTGAACCGTTTGTCCGATCATCTTTTCGTGCTGTCGCGCTGGCTGAACGACAAAGGTGTCGCAGACGTTCTATGGGTTCCGGGCGCCAACCGCTGACCATCGGCGTGCCTCGGCAATTGACAACGGGATGACCGCCACCTATCCCTGCTGCGTTGCACAATCAGCAGGGCCCCACCCGGTCCCACGAATCGCGTGCCGGGAAGAAAACGCTCAAAGGCGTAGCCGATGAAAGTAATCGTGCCCGTGAAGCGGGTAGTCGACTACAATGTCAAGGTACGGGTCAAGGCCGACGGGAGCGGCGTCGACATCGCCAACGTCAAGATGTCGATGAATCCCTTCGACGAGATCGCGACCGAAGAAGCGATTCGACTGAAAGAAGCGGGCAAGGCCACGGAAATCGTGGCGGTGTCGCTCGGCGAAGCCAAGGCGCAGGAGACCTTGCGAACCTCGCTGGCGATGGGCGCCGATCGTGCGATTCTGGTCGAGACGTCCGCGGAGCTGCAGCCGCTGGCGGTGGCGAAGCTGCTCAAGGCGATCGTCGAGCGTGAGCAGCCCGGCCTCGTGCTGATGGGCAAGCAAGCGATCGACGACGACAGCAACCAGACGCCGCAGATGCTTGCGGCGCTGCTGGGCTGGCCGCAGGCCACGTTCGTCTCCAAGCTTCAGCTCGAGGATGGCAAGGCATCGGTCAGCCGCGAGGTCGATGAGGGGCTGGAGCAGTTGGCCGTGAAGCTGCCCGCCGTGATCAGCGTCGACCTTCGGCTCAACGAACCGCGCTACGCCTCCCTGCCCAACATCATGAAGGCCAAGAAGAAGCCTGTGGACGTGCTCAAGCCCGAGGATCTGGGCGTCGATGCGGCGCCGCGGCTGCGCTACCTGCGCTACGAGGAGCCGCCCAAGCGGCAGGCCGGGGCGAAGGTGGGCTCGATCGCCGAACTGGTGGCCAAGCTCAAGGATGAGGCGGGAGTGATCTGATGGCCGTCCTGATACTGGCACAGCACGACAACCAGACGCTCGACAAGGCGACGTTGCATACCGTCACCGCTGCCCTGGAGCTCCAGCCGGAGGTCGACCTCCTGGTAGCCGGCCAGGATTGCGCCGCGGCAGCGGCGGCGGCTGCCAATGTTGCGGGCGTGCGCAAGGTGCTGCGCGTCGAGGCGGCGATCTATGCTCAGCCGGTGGCCGAGGAGCTCACCGGACTGCTGCTGTCGGTGGCCGATCAGTACGACTATCTGCTGGCGCCGTCGACGACCACGGGCAAGAACGTGATGCCGCGTGTCGCGGCGCTGCTCGACACCGCCCAGATCAGCGACATCGTCGCCGTGGTCGGGCCAGACACCTTCAAGCGCTACATCTACGCGGGCAATGCGCTGGCCACGGTGCAGAGCACTGACACCAAGCGGGTGATAACGGTAAGGACGACGACTTTCGCTGCTGCCGCTGCCGAGGGTGGCACGGCCGAGATCGTGACGATCGCGGCGGTCGATCCGGCGGGACTGGCTGAGTTCGTCGGCCGCGAGACCGTACGCTCGGACCGGCCCGACCTCAGCTCAGCTCGCGTTGTCGTTTCCGGTGGCCGTGGCATCGGCTCTGCCGACAATTTCACGCTCATCGACGGTTTGGCGGATGCGCTCGGCGCTGCGGTTGGTGCGTCACGAGCGGCGGTCGACGCGGGCTTCGCGCCCAACGACCGGCAGGTTGGCCAGACCGGCAAGATCGTGGCGCCCGAACTCTACGTTGCCGTCGGCATTTCCGGTGCGATCCAACATCTTGCCGGAATGAAGGACAGCAAGGTCATCGTTGCGATCAATAAGGACGAGGAAGCGCCGATCTTCCAGGTAGCCGACTATGGCCTTGTCGGCGATCTGTTCAAGCTCGTTCCCGAGCTCACCGAAGAGCTCAAGCGGGCCAAAGCCTGACTCCTGGCTGCAGCCCTGAGGGAGCCCCTATATGTCCTCGACCTACGCCCAACGCGATTACCCGGATATCCCGACGATCCAGCGGATCGGTGTGATCGGTGCCGGTCAGATGGGAGGGGGCATTGTGCAGGTGGCGGCCCAAGCGGGCTTTAACGTTCGCCTGATGGACGTGTCGCGGCAGGCGCTGGAAGCGGCGATCGGCCGGATCGATTTTTTCCTTGGCCGACAGGTCGGCAAGGGCGTGCTGACCGAGGAGGCCAAGGCTGCGGCCCTCGGCCGAATCACCATCGACGAAGGTTACGAGCAGTTCGGTGACTGCGAGCTGGTGATCGAGGCGGCGAGCGAGAACGAGGAGCTCAAGCGCAAGATCTTCGCGACGCTGCTGCCAAGCCTGCGTCCGGAAGCGATCCTCGCGAGCAACACCTCGTCGATCTCGATCACCCGTCTGGCGGCTACGACCGACCGGCCCGAGCGCTTCATCGGCATGCACTTCATGAATCCCGTGCCGGCGATGAAGCTGGTCGAGATCATCCGGGGCATCGCCACCGAGGAAGACACCTACCAAGCCATCAAGGTCGTGGTCGAGAAGCTGGGCAAGACGTCGGTCACGGCCGAGGATTTCCCCGCCTTCATCGTCAACCGCATCCTGCTGCCGATGATCAACGAGGCCGTGTACACGCTCTACGAGGGCGTCGGGACCGTCGAAAGCATCGACAATGCGATGAAGCTCGGTGCCAACCATCCGATGGGACCGCTGGCGCTGGCCGACTTCATCGGCTTGGACACCTGTCTCGCGATCATGCAGGTGCTGTACGAGGGGCTCGCCGACAGCAAGTATCGCCCCTGCCCGCTGATGGTAAAGTATGTCGAGGCGGGCTGGCTCGGCCGCAAGGTCAAGCGCGGCTTCTACGACTATCGCGGCGAGACGCCGGTCCCGACACGCTGAGCAGCTTCAGCCGATCACGCCCACGGCGACGGCCGAAAAGCGTGGCCTGGGGCACGCCCCAGGCCGGCCAGTGCATCAATTCAAGCCGACACGACGGGTAACGTCCGTGGTGAGATCAGGTCCAGTCGCGATGCCGAAGAGCGGGTGGACGGTTTGGCGTGCGACCACTAGCCCCATATATTCACAGAGGAAATGGCCGCCCGCAAACGGCGCGTCGAGCATGTTGAACGGCTTTTCGGTCAGCCGAAGCTCGCCGCCCCAGCTGTTCCGGCTGGCACAATCT
>JAPJRA010000477.1 GCA_030824835.1 Geminicoccaceae bacterium
GATGGCGCGCTATCTGATGGAGCGCCTGACGGAGCAGTACTGCATCGACATCGAGTACCACTGCAAGCCGCTTGGTAACACCGACTGGAACGGGTCGGGCATGCACGCGAACTTCTCCACCACCTACCTGCGCGAGGTTGGTGGCAAGGAGTATTTCGAGGCGCTGATGGGGGCCTTCGAGGCGAACTGCGCCGACCACATCGCGGTCTATGGGCCGGACAACCACCTGCGGCTGACCGGCAAGCACGAGACCCAGGCGATCGACCAGTTCAGCTATGGTGTCGCCGACCGCGGCGCCTCGATCCGCGTGCCCCACAGCTTCGTGAAGAATGGCTATCGCGGCTATCTCGAGGATCGCCGCCCGAACTCGCAGGGCGACCCGTACCAGATCGCCTCGCAGATCCTGAAGACGGTGGCCTCCGTCCCCACCGCCGCCAAGGGCGACGTGTCGGCGGCAGCCTAAGTCGAATGCGAATCTTGCTTCACCCCGCCTTCGGGGCGAGGTGAAGCGGATCAGCTATATCGGGCACCCGTGCATCGCACGGGTGCCCGATTGCTGTTGGGGCCTCATGCTACCGCTGCTTCGGGTCGAGCACGTCGCGCAGGCCGTCGCCCAGCAGGTTGAAGCCCAGGCTGACGACGACAATGGCGAGGCCGGGCACGGTGGCGACCCACCAGTAATCCAGCACGTACTGCCGGCCGCTGGAGATCATGGCGCCCCATTCCGGCGTCGGTGGCTGGGCACCGAGGCCCAGAAAACCCAGGCCGGCGGCGGTCAGGATGATGCCGGCCATGTCGAGCGTCAGCCGCACCACCAGCGACGAGGTGCATAAGGGTGCGATGTGGACGGCCACGATGCGCGCCGGCGAGGCGCCCTGCATCTTGGCGGCGGCGATGAAGTCGCTGTGGCGGATGGACAGCGTTTCTGCCCGCGCGAGCCTGGCATAAGGTGGCCAGGCAGTGATCGCGATGGCGATGATCGCGTTCTCGATGCCGGGGCCGAGGGCGGCCACGAACGCCAGCGCCAGGATCAGGCGCGGGAACGCCAGGAAGATGTCGGTCACACGCATCAGGATGTTGTCGAGCCAGCCGCCGGCATAACCGGCGACAGTGCCGACCAGCAGGCCTACAGGCCCCACGATCACCGCGACCAAGCCGACGATGGTGAGCGTGATCCGCGAGCCCCAGACGATGCGGGCATAGATGTCGCGCCCCAGCTCGTCAGTGCCCAGCCAATGCGCGGCCGTGGGCGGCTGCAGGCGTTGCGCCAGATCCTGGGCGATCGGCGACTGCGGAGCCAGCAACGGCGCCAGCGCCGCGACCAGCACCAAAAGCAGGACGATGACCAGGCCGACCACGGCCATGGGGTTGGCGCGGAAAGCGACCCACGACGTGTACGCCTGGCCCAGGCGGGCCTGCAGCGGTGAGCGCGGGGTGTCGCTGAGCAGCCAGGCACGCCGGCCGGGAGCGCTATCTGTCATGCCCGGGCCCGCGGATCGAAGAGGCGGTAGAGCAGATCGGAGAACAGGTTGAGGGCGATGAACACCGAGCCTACGACGATGGTCGCACCCAGCACGGCGTTCATGTCGGCGTTGAGCAGGGAGCCGGTGAGGTAGGCCCCGAGACCGGGCCAGGCGAACACGGTCTCGGTGATCACGGAGCCCTCCAGCAGGCCGCCATAGCTGAGCGCCACGACGGTGATCAGCGGCACGGCGGTATTGCGCAGCGCATGGCTCCAGACGATCCGCCATTCGGGCACGCCCTTGACGCGTGCTGCCAGGATATACTCCTGGCGCAGCTGCTCCAGCATCAGCGAGCGGGTCATGCGGGCGATGTAGGCCAACGAGAAATAGCCCAGGATCGAGGCGGGCAGCACCACGTGGGCCAGCGCGTTGCGGAACACCTCCCAATCGCCGGCCAGGACCGAATCGATCAGGATCACGCCGGTTACCGGCGGCACGATGTCATCGAAGAAGACGTCGAGCCGGCCCGGGCCTTCGACCCAGCCGAGCTTGGCGTAGAACAGCAGCAGGCCCATGAGGCCCAGCCAGAACACCGGCACCGAATAGCCGACCAGCCCCAGCACGCGGACCACGTGATCGGGCCAGCGGCCCTGCCAGACCGCGCCGGCAACACCCATGGGGATGCCCAGGACCACGCCCAGCAGGGTGGCCACGGTGGCGAGCTCGAGCGTCGCCGGAAACACGCGGCGGATGTCCTCGAGCACCGGTCGCGAGGTCAGCACGCTGGTGCCGAAATCGCCCTGCAGCACGTGCTGCAGGTAGACCAGGAACTGCCGCCACAGCGGCAGGTCCAGGCCCAACGCCAGCCTGGCCCGCTCATAGACCTCCGGTGTTGCCCGGTCGCCGACGACGGCCAGCACCGGATCGATCGGCACGACCCTGCCGATCAGGAAGGTGACCAGCAGGAGGCCGAGACAGGTCACGGCCAGCGTCAGCGCCAGCCGTCCCGCGGCGATCGCTACCTGGCGCATGTAATCGGTTGGTTGTGCATGGCGGAACCACCGTCGGGGGTGGGGCGCTCACCGTCAAGCCGGCTCGGACATTGTCGCGTGTCAGGCCACGCCTAATCTTCGGGCGGCCTCACGGAAGAGACGTTCACCTTCCGGGGCGAGCTGCATCGCCGTCAGGAAGTCGCCGACCCGATAGCCGGGCAGGGTCCGGTGGATCGCCGCGAGGTGGGCCTCGGCCTCGGTGTGACGGCCGGCGAGCGCCAGGGTGAAGGCGGCGATCGCCAGGATATGCGCATGGGCGTTCGGGCGGGCTGCCGCCTTCACCCCCCAGCCGGCCGCGTCGTCGAAGCGACCCAGGCGGACGAGGGCCATGGCGCGAGCACCCAGCATGCCAAACAGCATCGGATCGAACGGGCTCAGATGGCGGGCCTGGTCGGATGCCGCGATCGCGGTCAATGGATCGCCACCCTGCGAGTGGACGAAGGCCAGCGTGTAATGACCCTGGGCGAAGTTGGGGCTAAGCTCGATCGCCTGCTCCAGCTCCATGACCGACTGGTCGAGGTGGCCGCGCAGCCAGAGGACGCGGCCCATGGCCCAATGGGCGGCGGGGTCGCGGTCGTCGGCCATCAGGCTCTGCCCGGCGGCTGCGAAGGCGCGGTCGATCTCCGGTGCCCGTGCCGTCCAGCCCTGAAAGGCGTTCTGGAAGTGCGCAAAGGACAGGCCGGCATAAGCTCGGGCGAAGGTGGGATCGAGAGCGACGGCCCGCTCGAAGAAGTGCAGGGCCTGCTCGTTGTCGGCGCGGTTGAACCGGTACATGTGCCAGAGGCCGCGATGATGCGCTTCCCATGCGTCCAGCGAGCTCGGCGGCTTCAGCACGGCACGGTTGCGCTCGCTCGTCTCGATCTCGCTGGCAATCGACGCGACGATCTGGTCGCCGATCGCATCGAGGACGAGGAACGCGTCGTCCAGCCGCTGATCGAAGCTCTCGGCCCAGAGGATGCGGGCAGTGCGGGTCTCGGCCAGCTCGACCATTACCGTCAGGCGATTATCGGTGCGCCGCACCTTGCCGCCGAGCACGTAATCGACATCCAGCAACCGACCGGCCTGTTGTGGCCCGAGTCCACGCGCCTGGAGGGCGAACACGCTCCCCTGGGCGATCACAAACAGGCAGCGCAGCTTGGCTAGCCGGGTGATGATGTCGAAGGCCAGCGCATCGGCGGCACCGCCGCGGGCCGCAATGACCGCGGAGCCGTCGACGAACGGCATGACCGCAATCGAGGCGCGACGCGAAGCCACCGCGGAGCTGTCGTCTGCGCCTGCGGCTTCTGGCTGCACGGAACCCCGTGCAGAAGGGGCAGCGTCGGACCGGGCCGTACGCCAAGCGTCCCGCAGCGGCGCCCAGTCGATACACTCGGCCTCGAACAGCCGCGCCGTGGCCGCGAGGTGCTCCTCGCCCTCGCGAAGGCGCGTCTGGCGGGCCAGGATCTTGAGCAGGGACTCGTGCGCGCGCCGGTCGAATGGTGCTAGCTCGAGCCAACGGTCCAGATGACCGAGGGCCTCATCGTCGGGTGAGCCGCTGGCGAGGCGGTCCAGGAGTGCAAGGTGCCAGGCGCGGAATCGACGCCGCTGCGCCGCGAGCCAGCCGTCGAAGGCGGGGCTGCGGTCGACCTCCAGGC
>JAPJRA010000478.1 GCA_030824835.1 Geminicoccaceae bacterium
CGGGCATCAAATGTTAGAGACAGACCACTAGCACCCATCCGCGGGCCGGACCCCACCGGTGGCGCGCTCTACTTCGTCAATCCCGAGCTAATGGCCCCGGAACCGTGTCCCTGGTTCGCGGCATTGAAGCGGACGGTGCGGATCGGCAGCCATGTGTTCATGACCGACTATCGTCCAGGTGAGCCCCGTGGCGTAACTGCACTCGATTGCAGCTCGGCACGCGCTGCCGACCCGCCGTGAATTACCCTCGACAGGCGCTGGCATAGTTGCGCATTACGTCGCGCACGGCCTCGATCATCAGCTCTCGCGGCACCGGCTGCACCGTTCCTGCCATCACGCGCGGGTAGAGCGTCGGCAGGAACTGGCTGATCAGCGTTTCGGGTATCGCCTGGTCGCTCAGCTTGGCCAGTAGCCGCTCGACAGCCGTCCTGGCCTCGGCGGTCGGCCAGTAGTAGCGGATCCGGTCGCTGTAGCTGTAGTGACGGAGCAGACGCTGCTCCGCTGGCGTGCCCCGATAATGCGCCTGCCAATAGCTCGGATCCGCCAGCATCACCCGCTCCATCGCCGCCGGCAGGGAGTGCCCGACCCAGGCCGGATCGAGTGCCAAGGCGATCTGGTCCAGCGCATAGAGCGCCTCACGCAGCGCGAACGTGAGGCCCGGGCCAACCTTCAGGATGGCGAAGCCGTGCTGCACCAGAGCCTGCAGGCTCGCCAGCGGCTGATAGTCGGTGGAGTGAGCCTCGAAGACGAGGCCGGGCAGGCCGCCCAGGGCCCGAGCCCGCAGCGGCTCGTAGACCTCGACATTCTCATGGCCGAACTCGACCCCAGGCTGCACGACGAGGGCTATTGCCCGCTTCAGCGCCGCCTCCAGCCCCAGTACGGCGAAAGCCTCACGATGCACGTCGTAGGTACGGGCGGCGGCTGCAGGCGAGGTGACCACCATATGATCGATCGACTCGAGCGCGCCGCCGGGCGTCGGGACCTCGGTGCCGATGATGTAGAACGGAGCCGGCGTTCCTGCCCGCGCTGCCGCGTCCTCCGCTACCCGGGCGAGACGGGCAGCCCGCGCGGCCGTATCGCCATCCGCCAGCGCCAGGGGCTCGCCGGCACAGCCCATGCTGGTATCGAGATGAATCTTGACATAGCCGGCGGCAACGAACGCCTCGACCATGAGCTCGGCCCGCTGCAGCGCCTCCTCGGGCTCGAGATCCCTCCATGGATTGGGGCCGAGATGGTCGCCGCCCAGGATGATCCGATCGCGGGCGAACCCCACCCGGTCCGCGATGGCGAAGACGGCGTCGCGGAAGTCCACCGGCGTCATGCCGGTATAGCCGCCTTCCTGGTTGACCTGATTGCACGTGGCCTCGATCAGCGCCGGCGTGCCGTCGGCCTCCGCCTGGAGCAATGCCGCCTCGATCACCAGAGGATGCGCGGAGCAAACCGAGGTGATGCCGCGGGCGCGGCCGGCGGCACGCTCCAGTGCCAGGGCGGCCAGGGGATGGACGTCGCTCATGGCCGTGCTCCTGCAGTCGACATCAAGGCATCGAGCTCCGCGAAGGTCGACGTGCCCTCCATCGGGCCACGCACTTCCACCGCCCGGGCACCGCTGGCATTGGCGTAGCGGAGCGACTCCACCACCCCCCGCCCTTGCAAGCGGCAGGTGACGAAAGTTGCCCCGAAACAGTCTCCGGCACCGGTGGGGTCGACCTCGCGGGCCGGGAAAGCCGCGATGTGCACGGCGCCGGACGCGTCGTGGTAGGTCGCACCTTGGGCATCATGCTTCACCACGATCGCCGATACGCCCAACGCCAGAATTTCGTGAATGGCTGCGTCCTCCGTGTTGGCTTCGGTGAGCAGCGTCAGTTCGGGTCCACTTGGGAGGAACAGGTCGCAAGAACGCAACATGAATTCCAGTGCCGCCCGCATCTCCGGCAGCGCCAGCATCTCCTTGCGCACATTGGGATCGAAGGAGATCGTACCACCCTTGGCCTTGACCATGGCGATGGCGCGCTTGATCTCCTCGATGACCCGGGCCGAGGCCAGGGACGAGCCCATGATATGGAAGTGGCTGCAATCTCCCAGCAGTTCGATGGCGGCGTCGGTCAACGCCGTATGCCCGCTGGCGGAGTGCTTGATGTTGAAGACGAAGTCGCGCTCGCCGTCCGGCCTGTAGCGGACGAAGGCGCTGCCGGTGACCTGATCCGGGTGAATCCGGATGGCCGATACGTCGACCCCGTCAACGCGCAGCCGCTCGATGTTGAGCCAGCCGAAATCATCGTTGCCGACACAGCTGATCATGCCGCAGGGCTGACCCAGCTTCGCCACCTGATCGATGAAGATGGCGGGTGCCCCGCTCGGGAAGGGGCCCACCAGCCGCAAGGGCTCGCGGAAGCCCTGGCCGGGCTCCTCGGCCATGATCTCGACCAGAATCTCGCCCAGGGTGACGATCTTCTTCACGGTACTGCTTCCCTCCCCGGATCGGCCGGCGGCTGCCGGCCGGAGCCGCCGTGTTCTCCCGCTACCGCGACTTGGCCGCAAGATGCAACTTGGCGGTTGGCGGTGCTGTATTCGCTGGCCCCATGCCCATCTGAAGGCTGGTACCATTCGTTCGGATGAACCTGATGACCATTGGCTACCATCTCGTCTGCCCCACCTGCAGCACCGTCAACCGGGTGCCGCGCGAGCGTCCGGCTGCGGCTGCGAAGTGCGGCAAGTGCGGTCAGCTGCTGTTCCAGGGGCAGCCGATCGACCTGACGGCAGCGAGCTTCGACCGGCATCTGCGCGAGGATGGGGTGCCGCTGCTGGTGGATTTCTGGGCCACCTGGTGCGGGCCGTGCAAGGCCATGGCCCCCGTGCTGCAATCGGCGGCGCGCGAGCTGGAACCGCAGCTCAGGATCGCCAAGCTCGATACCGATGCCGTGCCCGCGGTGGCGGCACGCTATGGGATCCGCAGCATCCCGACGCTGATCCTGTTCCGGGGCGGCAGTGAGGTGGCCCGCATTGCCGGCGCCCTGCCACTGGGGCAGCTGAAGGCCTGGTTGACGCCGCAGCTGACAGCCGCGTGAGCGACATCGATCGAGCCAAGTGGGAGGCCCGGTGGCGGGCTCGCGGCGGCGAGCCCGGCGAGCCCGAGCCCTTTCTGGTCCAAAGGGCGGTGGATCTGCCGGGCAAGCGTGTTCTGGACGTTGCCGCCGGCGACGGTCGAAATGCGCTCTGGCTTGCCACGCGCGGCTTCACGGTGAGCGCGATCGATATCTCGGCCGCTGCCCTCGCGATGCTGACGCGCAGCGCGTCGAGCCGGGGATTGAAAATCGGGGTGCGGGTCGCCGATCTGGATGAACCGGCGGCATTGACCGGACTTGGCCCGTTCGACCTCGTCGTGGTGGTTCGGTATCGGCCGTCTGCATCGCAGTGGGCGGGACTGATCGCAGCGCTGCGGCCCGGCGGACTGATGCTCCTGTGCTCTTTCGCGCCACTGCAGCACGAGCGACATGGCTTCCCTCGCGAGTTCTGCCTCGATCGCGAAGCCCTGGAGGCGGAACTGCAGGCGCTTCTCCAACTGCAGGAATGGACCGACCTGCAGGAGGACGGCCAATTCCTCGCCGGCTCCATCTGGCGCAAACCGGCGGCGTGACGTCGCCCACAGCGCCGATACTACTGCGCGATGGGCGCCTGCTCAGACCTCGGCCGGCAGATGCTGGCGTTGAGCTCCGCCAGCAGCGCCTGCTCGCTCTCGCCCGCTCGCGCCGATGACCAGGGGGACGGCACATCGAGACCGGCGAGTTGGGTCATCCGCCCCCAGAGGTCCTCGACCAGGGTCTTCTTCGGCAGCACGGAGATGTTCGCCATCATGCCGGCATCCTCGTGCCCGACGATATGGCAGTGGTAGACGAACTCGCCGACCATGACTGGATTGGTGAATGGGATGATGAGCTCGGCCACGCCGGGCTTCCCGCCCTTGGCGTAAGGGATGTTGATCACGTCGCGCATGCCGAGGCCCAGCGTCTGGTCTGGCGTCCCTGAGAACTTGTCGACCAGGAACTCGGTCTGATGCAGGTGGAAGACGTGCATCTCGCCGGAGAAGTTGCGGACGATCCAGCGCTCCGTCTCGCCGAGGCGGACGGTCGTGTCGACCCGGTT
>JAPJRA010000479.1 GCA_030824835.1 Geminicoccaceae bacterium
CTCCCGAGGCGTGAGCCCTTACACCGGGCAGGCCTAACGGCCGGTTACCGCGCCGGCTACTTGGGCGGCGTCGCCGCAGGCTGGCCGTAGTAGGCGCCGGGGCCGTGCTTGCGCAGGAAGTGCTTGTCCAGCAGCTCCGGCTCGATCGCGGTGAGGCCGGGGGCGAGGTGCAGGGACAGCAGGGCCATCTGGGCGATGCACTCGACCGCCACGGCGGCCTCGACGGCCTTGGCCGCGGTGGCGCCCCAGGTGAACGGCGCGTGGCGATTGACCAGGACGCCCGGATAGTCCAGCGGGTCGAGCTCGCCGAAGCGCTCGACGATGACGCTCCCGGTCTCCCATTCGTAGGCCGACGCGATCTCGCCGGCCGTCATCTTGCGGGTGACCGGCACGTCGCCGGCAAAGTAGTCGGCGTGCGTCGTGCCGAAGATCGGGATCGGCCGGCCGGCCTGGGCAAAGGCCGCGGCGTGGGTCGAGTGGGTGTGCACCACGCCGCCGATGTGCGGGAAGGCCAGCAGCAGCCGGCGGTGGGTCGGCGTGTCGGACGAGGGGGCGAGGCTGCCCTCGACCCGTGCACCGTCGAAGTCCACCACCACCATGTCGTCCGGACCGAGCCGGTCGTAGGCCACGCCGCTGGGCTTGATGGCGAACACGCCGCGGTCGCGGTCGACCGCGCTGGCGTTGCCGAATGTGAGGTTGATCAGGCCGTGTCGCGGTAGCTCGAGATTGGCCTCGTAGGCTTCCCGCTTCAGCTCTTGGTACATCGGTTCGACATCTCGACGGTTGTGGCGCCGGCCGTGCCGGCTGCCGTGGATCCCGGCGCCCGGCGTCCCTAGGCCCGAACGCCCTGTGCCAGATGATAGTAGATCTCGTTGTTGCGCAGCTCCTGCTTGAACGAGCCGATCCGGGTATCCGGGTCGATGGTCACCTGCTCGATGCCGGCGATGGTGGCGAAGTCGTCCAGCATCTCCGCCGTCACGCTGTGGCTGTAGCCCGTGTGGTGCGCGCCGCCGGCCAGGATCCAGGCGGCGCAGGCCGTCTTGAAGTCGGGCGCGCAGCGCCACACCGCCCGCGCCACGGGCAGCTTCGGCAGCGGCGGCGGGTCCATGGCCGTGACCTCGTTGACGATCAGGCGGAAGCGGTTGCCAAGGTCGACCAGCGAGGCGTTGAGCGCCGGGCCGGCCTGGGCGTCGAACACCAGGCGGACCGGGTCCGCCTTGCCGCCGATCCCCAGCGGATGCACCTCGATGGCCGGCCGGCCCACCGCGATCGATTCGCACAGCTCCAGCATGTGGGAGCCCAGCACGCGCTCGTTCCCCGCAGCCAGATCGTAGGTGTAGTCCTCCATGAACGAGGTGCCGCCGGGGAGGCCGTGACCCATCACCTTCATCGCCCGCACCAGGGCCGCGGTCTTCCAGTCGCCCTCGCCGGCAAAGCCGTAGCCGGCCGTCATGAGCCGCTGCGGCGCCAAGCCCGGCAGCTGCTCGAGTCCGTGCAGGTCCTCGAACGTCGTCGTGAAGCCCTTGAAGCCGCCCTGCTCCAGGAAGGCGGCCATCCCGAGCTCGAGGCGGGCGCCGTAGCGCACCGCGCCGTGGCGGGCGCCGCCCGGCCCGACGTCGGCCGCCATCCGGTAGCGGTGGCGATACTCCTCCAGCAGCCCGTCGATCGCCGCCTCCGTGACGCCGGCGACGACGCCGGCGAGATCGCCCACCGCGTGCCCGTCCACGGTGAAGCCGAGCTGCATCTCGGCCGCGACCTTGTCGCCCTCGGTCACGGCGACCTGGCGCATGTTGTCGCCGAAGCGGCAGAATCGGGCGCCCTGCCAGTCGTGCCAGGCCCAGGCGGCCCGCATCCAGGCATCCAGCCGGGCGTGCACCTCGGGATCGGACCAGTGCCCGACCACGACCTTCCGGCCGAGGCGCATGCGGGTGTGCAGGAAGCCGGCCTCGCGATCACCGTGCGCCGACTGGTTCAGGTTCATGAAGTCCATGTCGATCGTGTCCCACGGCAGCTCGCGGTTGAACTGCGTGTGGAGATGCACGAACGGCTTGCGCAGCAGGTTGAGCCCGCGGATCCACATCTTCGACGGCGAGAAGGTATGCATCCAGAGGATCAGGCCGGCACAGCCGGGGTCGGCATTGGCCTGCTGGCACAGGCGCACGATCTCCTCCGAGGTCGTGGCCACGGGCTTGCAGACCGTGCGCAGCGCCAGGGAGCCGGTTTCGGCCAGTGCGTCGGCTATGTGGCCGGCATGCTCGGCCACCTGCTGCAACGGCCCCGCGCCGTAGAGATGCTGGGAGCCACAGACCAGCCAGACCGCCGGGGTCTCGAGTCGGATCATGCGCTTGAAAGCCTTCTGTTGCTTGGGCGGCGCCTGGCGCTGCGCCGAGCGGGCACGCCCATCAGGGGTGGGCCGACTTGATGTCGAGCAGGGATTTCATCACGTGCGACAGATCGGCTGCTCCGCTCACGCCGCCGAAGCTGTCGTGCAGGTCGCGGTAGAGCCGGTAGAGCTGGTCATAGACCGCCTGGCTCGCCGGATCGGGGTCGTAGCGGGTCGATCGCAAGGAGGTCATGGCCTGCTGGGCCGACGGAAAATCGGCATGGGCGCCGGCGATCACCGCGGCGGCCACGGCCGAGCCCAGCGCGCAGGTCTGGCTGGAGTTGGCCAGCAGCATGGTGCAGCCGGTGACGTCGGCATAGATCTGCATCAACAGCGGGTTCTTCTCGGCGATGCCGCCCGTGCACACCACGCGGTCGATGACGACCCCATAGTCGCGAATGCGCTCGATGATGGCCCGCGCGCCGAAGGCGGTGGCCTCGATCAGCGCCCGGTAGATCTCGGCGCGCGTGGTGTAGAGCGTCTGGCCCAGCAGCAGGCCGGTGAGCCGCTGGTCGACCAGGATGGTGCGGTTGCCGTTGTTCCAGTCCAGCGCCAGCAGCCCCGAGGCTCCCGGCCGTTGCGCGGCGGCCTCGGCGGTGAGCTCGGCATGCAGGGCGGCACTGCCGCCGCAGACGCCCTCGATCCACCACTTGAAGATGTCGCCGACGGCCGACTGGCCGGCCTCGATGCCGAAATAGCCGGGCAGGATGGCGCCCTTGACGATCCCGCAAATGCCGGGAATGTCCGGGATCGCCTGCTCGCCCGGGGCGACCGCGCAATCGCAGGTCGAGGTGCCGATGACCTTGACCAGCGTCCCCTCGCGGACACCGCAGCCGATCGCCCCATAGTGGACGTCGAACTCGCCGATCGCGATCGGGATGCCGGCGGGCAGGCCCAGCTTCTCCGCCCAGCCGGCGTCGAGCGTGCCCGCGGGGGTGGCGGCGTCGAACGCCTGCTCGTACAGCCGGTCGCGCAGGTCGGCAAGCTGGGGATCGAGCATGGCCAGGAAGGGCTTGTCCGGCAGGCCGCCCCAGGCGTCGGCGTAGAGCGCCTTGTGGCCCGCACCGCAGACGCCGCGCCGGATCGCCCGCGGGTCCATCACCCCGGCCAGCACCGAAGGGATCCAGTCGGCAAGCTCGACCCACGAATAGGCGGCCGCGAAAACGGCGGGGTCGACGTTCAGGCAATGCCAAATCTTAGCCCACCACCACTCGGACGAGTAGGTGCCGCCACATTTGGCGAGGAACTCGGGCCGATGCTCGGCGGCGAGCCTGGTGACGCTCGCCGCCTCGCGCCAGCTGGTATGGTCCTTCCACAACCAGCACTGCGCATTGAGATTGTCGCGCCATTCCCCCAGCGCCAGCGGCCGGTTGCCGCTATCGACCGGGATGGGGCTGGAGCCGGTCGAGTCCACGCCGATGCCGACCACGTGCGCGGCGCTGAAATCCGGCCTGCCGGACGCGATCGCAAGGGCGCCTTGGACGCTCCGCTCGAGACCGAGCAGGTAATCGCCCGGATGCTGCCGGGCCAGCAGATGGTCGTGCGGATCGAGCAGGATGCCCTGGTGGCCGCTCGGATAGTCGACGACACAGCTGGCGAGCTCGGCGCCGTCGCTGCAGCGGACGACGAGAGCGCGGACGGAGTTCGTGCCGTAATCGATGCCGATCGTGAACACTGTGCTGCCCTACTGGTTGTTGTTGCACGGCGTGCGCGAGCCGCCTTGGTCGCGAGAGCACATGGGCCGCCCGGC
>JAPJRA010000480.1 GCA_030824835.1 Geminicoccaceae bacterium
GCCAATCGTCGACCGCGGCCAGCGGCTTGACTAGCCCGGCAAGGGCGGCCCGGGCCGACTCGTCCAGCATGCGGGCGGCCTTGTCGTCGACCGGGATCGGCCGCGGGCGGGCGTAGAACGCCGCCGACTGGGCGAGATCGACCAGGGTCCGTGCCCGCTGCTTGAGGCCCTCCATCCCCATCTCCAGCCGGTGGGCGGCCTTAGCATCCGGCTCGAGGCCGAGCCTGGCCAGATGCGGGCGGACCAGCTCGACCAGCTCCGCATCGGGCCGGGCCCGCAGATAGTGGGCATTGAGGCTGGTCAGCTTGGCGAGGTCGAACCGTGCCGGCGAGCGTCCGACCGCACCCAGGTCGAACCATGCGATCGCCTCCTCGGTGGCGATGATCTCCTCGTCGCCGTGGCCCCAGCCCAGACGCAGCAGATAATTGCGCACGGCTTCCGGCAGGAAGCCCATCTCGCGATACTCGGTGACGCTCAGCGCCCCGTGCCGCTTGCTGAGCTTGGCGCCATCGGGTCCGTGGATCAGCGGGATGTGGGCGAAACGGGGCAAGGCGGCGCCGATGGCCTGGTAGAGCCCGATCTGGCGGAACGTGTTGGTGAGATGGTCGTGGCCGCGGATGACATGGCTGATGCCCATGTCGATGTCGTCGACGACCACCGACAGCATGTAGGTGGGCGTGCCGTCGGCACGCAGCAGCACCATGTCGTCGAGCTGCTCGTTGGCGACCTTGATCTCGCCCTGCACCAGATCCTCGAGCACGGTCTCGCCGGTCTGCTCCGCCTTCAGGCGGACGACCGGCGGCACGCCGGGCGGCGCCTCGGCCGGATCGCGGTCGCGCCAGCGGCCGTCATAGCGCAGCGGGAGGCCGAGGCGGCGTTGCTCGGCCCGCATCTCGTCCAGCTCAGCCGGTGTCGCCCAGCAATGATAGGCCTTGCCTTCGGCGACCAGCTGGAGCGCGACCTCGGCATGGCGGCCCGCGCGCGGAAACTGGAACACCGGCTGCTCGTCCGGCATCAGCCCGAGCCAGCCCAGCCCGTCGAAGATGGCGTCGATGGCGCCCTGCGTGGAGCGCAGCCGATCCGTGTCCTCGATGCGCAGCAGATAGCGACCGCCGTGGTGGCGGGCGAACAGCCAGTTGAACAGCGCGGTTCGGGCGCCGCCGATGTGCAGATAACCAGTAGGCGAAGGCGCAAATCTAACAACTACACTCATGGTTGATTCCGTGGCGCTTTCGCCAGATAATGGGGCGCGATCGTTTAGCATGACTTGGCGTGCGGTGCAGCACAGGCTGGGTGTCTCTGGGGCCGCGGGTGCATGGGCGACATGGCGGCCGTGGCTGCCGGCGCCCTGGGTTGGGCTCGCTGCGACACTGGAGCGCGAACGGCAGCGCTGGCTGCTGTGGTTGCCGGTGGCGCTGGCGGCCGGGATCATCGGCTTCTTCAGCCTGCCCGGCGAGCCGCCGTCATGGTCGGGCTGGCTGGCCGGCGCCGTCGCGGCCATGCTGGCAGCCGGCGCCGCGGGAGCCCGGCGTGGTGCCGTGACGGGGCGGGACGCGTTGCTGCTGGGGCTCGCGGCCGCAGCTTTGGGGTTCATGCTGGCGCAGGCGCGGCTGCATGCCGTGGCGGCGCCCATCCTGACCCGGCCGGCGCTCTACCGTGTCGAGGGCCGCATCGTCGAGCGTACGCCGCTGCCGCGGGGTGACCGGATCGTCGTGCAGGATCCGACGCTCGCCGGCGTGGCGCCGGAAGCCACCCCGGCCCGCATCCGCATCAACCTGCGTCGCGCCCCGGCGGATCTGGCGCCGGGCGACCGGGTCCGGGTGCTGGCGCGGCTGCAGCCGCCGCTGCCGCCGGCGCTGCCGGGGGCCTACGATTTCGGTCGACAGGCCTGGTTCGAGCGGCTGGGTGCGATCGGCTTCGCGGTCGGCCCGGCGGAGCGGGTGGATGGCGGCACCGAGAGCCTGAGCCTGCGGATCGCCGCCATGCGTGCCTCCATCGCGGCACGGATCGCCGCCGTCAGCCCGGGCCCGTCCGGGGCGATGGCGGCTGCGCTCATCGCCGGCGTGCAGGAGGGGCTGGACCAGGCGACCTGGCGGGACCTGCGCATCTCCGGCCTCGCCCATCTCGTCTCCGTGTCCGGCCTGCACATGGTGTTGGTCGCCGGCGGGGTGCTCGCCGCCTGCCGCTGGCTGCTGGCACTGTGCCCGCCCCTGGCGCTGCGCTTCCCGGTGCGGAAGATCGCGGCCGTGGTCGCCATGGCGGCGGCTGCGTTCTACCTCGTCCTGTCGGGTGCGAGCGTGCCGACCCAGCGCTCGTTCCTGATGACGGCGGTGGCGTTGCTGGCGATCGTCGTCGACCGCAACCCGTTCTCGCTGCGGCTTTTGGCCTGGGCCGCCGTCGTCGTGCTGCTGGTGCGGCCCGAGAGCGTGCTCGGGGCCTCGTTCCAGCTCTCGTTCGCGGCTGTCCTGGCGCTCATGGCCGTTTACGAGGGCTGGCGCGGCCAGCAGCGCGACGAGGAGGACGCACCGACCGGGCGGTGGGCGCCGATCGGGCGCTACCTCGTGGGCGTGTGCGTCACCACGCTGGTGGCGAGCGCCGCCACCACTCCGCTTGCCGCCTTCCATTTCCAGACGATCCCGACCTACGGCGTGCTCGCGAACCTGATCGCGGTGCCACTGACCAGCTTCCTGGTCATGCCGGCGGGGATGGTCGGGCTGCTGCTGCTGCCGCTCGGGCTGGACGGGCCGGCCTTCCAGGTGATGGCGTGGGGCGTGCAGGGCGTGCTGCTGGTGGCGCATGGCGTCGCCTCCCTGCCGGGTGCGTCGGTCCTGGTCCGGCAATGGCCGAGCCTGGCGCTGGTGGCGCTGGCGGTGGGGGGCCTGTGGCTCGCCCTGTGGCGGGAGCGGTGGCGCTGGCTCGGGCTGCTGCCCTGCATGGTGGCTGCCGCCCTCGTGCTGCTGAGCCGGCCGCCGGACCTCCTCGTCGACCGCCAGATGGGCATGGCGGCCGTCCGGCACCCCGACGGCACGGTGACGATGATCGAATGGCGGCGCGACCGGCTGGTGAAGGAGACCTGGCTGCGTCACCTGGGCGTCGCCGCACCGCTGGCCGCGCCCAAGCCGGGCGCCGGCACGGCGGATGGGGTCACCTGCGACGAGGTCGGCTGCATCGTGGCCATGGGCGCTGGACGCGTGTCGCTGGCGCACGGCATCGAGGCCGCGGTCGAGGACTGCGGCCTGGTCGACCTGGTGATCGCCCGGGTCGGACCCGAGCGCTGTCGGCGTGGAGGGGACATGATCGGGCCCTGGGGCCTGCGCGATGCGGGCGGCATCGCGGTTGCCCATATCGGCGGCCAGATCGAGGTCTCGACGGTGGCGGCCAGCCGGGGCGACTGGCCATGGGCACGCCGTCCGAGCAGGAAGAAAACGTATAAGTTGAATTTAGACGAATAAACTCTATCATCAGTCCATGACCTCCCCGGCTTCGGATGGTGCCCCCGGATCGGCGCCCGCGCCTGCCGCGCCTCCCGCCCGGCCTGCAGACGACGAGCTTTCGCTGGCGGAGCTGCTGCGGGTCCTGCGGCGTCGACAGTGGCTGCTGCTGGGCTGCATGTTCGCGGCCGGCCTCGCCGGGATGACCGTGATCGCGTCCCTGACCCCGGTCTACGAGGCGCGCGCGCTCCTGGTCATCGAGCCCGACAATGGCGGCCGGGCGGCGGCCACCGTGGCGACCTCGAGCCAGACGCCGGACAGCGCCTCGGTCGACAGCCAAGTGCAGATCCTGGCCTCGCGCTCGCTGGCGCGGGAGGTGCTGGGTGCCCTGCGGCTGGCCGGCGACCCCGAGCTGACCGCCCCGGTCGGGAGCGGGGCGCTGCTCGCGCGGCTGCTGCCGGCCTCGGCGCTGGGCGCCGTCGCCGAACCGCCGGTCGACGTGGTGGGCCGCTTCCTCGAGCAGCTGAGCGTAAAGCGCGAGGGCAAGAGCAACGTCATCGGGATCGCCTACCGCTCGACCGATCCGGCCAAGGCGGCCGAGGTGGCGAACAAGCTGGCCGAGCTCTACATGGCGGGGCAGCTCGATCGCAAGGCGGCGGCGGAATTCTCGTTCTTCCTGGCCATCCCGACCATGG
>JAPJRA010000481.1 GCA_030824835.1 Geminicoccaceae bacterium
GATATCCGACCGAGGCCGTCAGGGCGAATTGGGATTCCTCGGGCCAGGACAGCCGCTGCACGGAAGCGTCGGGCTCCTGCTTGGCGATGGCGTCCATCAAATCCTGGTAGCCCATGCGCGGGGTATCGGCATCGGGCGCCTGGGCGCGAACGGCGGGATTGATGAGCCAGACGATTTCCTGGCTGATGACGGCGATGGTTCCGGTCGCACAGATGAAGAACAGGAAAATCCAGATCGGCAAGGCCAGCGACGCACCAGTCTCACGCTTGCCCATCGGCTTCGGTTGATCGAAGCCGACGAACACCGCCACCACTAGGTCGGGCGAAAAGCCGACGAACCAAGTATCCTTGCTGTCGTTGGTCGTGCCGGTCTTGCCGCCGAGCGGCTTGCCGATCACCTGGGCTGCCTTGGCGGTGCCGCGCTCCACCACGCCCTCGAGCATGGCGACCATTTGATAGGCGTTGCGCGGGTCGACCACTGTTGGCCTGATGTCGGGCAGGCTCGGCGGTGGGTCACCATTCCACGCTTCCACAGCGCACTCGTCGCAGCTGCGAGGATCGCCACGGACGATGGTGCGCCCGTGGCGATCCTGGATCCGCTCGACCAGCACCGGCTTGATCTGCTTGCCGCCGTTGACGAGCATGCCATACGCGGCCGCGAGCTCGATCGGAGTCACCTCGTTCGAGCCCAGGGCAGCAGCAAGGTTCGCTTTCAGTCCGCCACCGATTCCCAGCCGATCGGCGACATCGATAATTTTGTCCATGCCCAGCTGTTGCGCCAAGCGCACCGAAATCAGGTTGCGAGACTTCTCGAGCCCGACCCGCAAGGTGATCAGCCCGAGATAATCGTCGGTGAAGTTTTCGGGGCGCCACTCCGGCAGTCCGGGTCCCTGATCGATGATGATGGGTGAATCGAGCACTTGACTGGCGGGGGTCATGCCCGATTCCAGCGCCGCCAAGTATACGAACGGCTTGAATGCGGAACCAGGCTGGCGCCGCGCTTGGGTCGCGCGGTTGAATTGGCTTTCCCGGTAGCTGAAACCGCCGCTCATCGCGAGCACGCGACCGGTATGCGGATCGAGCGCCACGACGGCACCGTCCACGTCTGGCCGCTGCCGAAGCACCCAGCGCTGCTGATCGGCTTGGCTCATGGGCTCCATGAAGACAAGATCGCCAGCCGCTAAAGGCTGGGACTTGGACCAACTGACGTCCGCGCTTGAAAGCGGCATCTTCTGGCCGTCGTCCAGCCCGACCTCAACTTTCCCGCCGCTTGCCGCGAGTACCAGACCGCGCCGCCAATCACCCAGCTCGAAGCCAGGATCCTGCGACGCCAGCTTGGCCGGCCAGGCGACCCCCGCCGCCTCAAGATCCAGATGGCCCCAAGGACCGCGCCAGCCGTGACGCCGGTCATAGGCGGAGAGACCATGCCGAAGGGCCAGATCGGCCATGGCCTGCAGTGCGGGTGACACGGTCACCCGCACCGAAAGGCCACCCTCGTAGAAGCCCTGCTCCCCCAGCTTCGCGACCAGCTGGCGCCGGACCTCCTCGATGAAGAAATCGGCCTGCGCCGTCTGCACGGCCGACTGCTTGCGTAGCGCGATCGGCTCGGCCCGTGCTGAATCCGCCTCGGCGGCGGTGATGTAGCGGTCTTCAGCCATGCGGCCAATCACGTAGTTGCGGCGCTGCAGGGCGGCGTCAGGATTTTGCGACGGGTCGTAGCTGGATGGGGCCTTCGGCAGCCCCGCCAGAAGCGCGGCCTCGGCGACGGTCAGCTCGTCCAAGGACTTGTCGAAATAATTCAGTGCCGCAGCAGCGATTCCGTAGGATCGATTGCCCAGGAAAATCTCGTTCAGGTATAATTCGAGAATTCGCTCTTTGCTGAATGCGCTCTCGATCCGCAGCGCCAGGATCATCTCCTTGAGCTTGCGCTTGTAAGAAAGCTCGTTGCCGACCAGGAAGTTCTTGGCGACCTGCTGCGTGATTGTCGACGCACCTTCGGGTCGCCGGTTGCTGCTCAGGCGCTCAAGATTACTGAGGGCCGCGCGGGCGATGCCGACGATGTCGATGCCCGGATGGTGGTAGAAGTTTTTGTCCTCGGCGGCGATGAATGCGTGTTTCACCCGCTCGGGGATAGCTTCCGCTGGGACGAAGATCCTGTTCTGCCGTGCATACTCGGCCAGCAGTCGACCGTCGCCAGCGTGAATGCGGGTGGCAGTCGGAGCCTCGTAGGTAGCGAGCTGGCGATGATCGGGCAATCCGGCCCAGTCGTAGTTGTTCACCACATACAGCAACGCTGCGCCGCCCAGCACTGCGAGCACAACGGCACCCAACACCAGGGCCGAGACGATGTTCAGGAGGCGCTTCAACTTCTTATCCTCGGCAGGTCGGCCTTCCGGCCCTGGGGAAGGGCTTCAGGATCTCGGCGCGGCGAAGTAGCGGTCAAGGGACCGCACGATGGCGTGCCCGAGCTTGGCGCGATAATTGGGCTGCGCCAGATTGCGTGCGTCATCGGGGTTCGACAGGTAGCCCAGCTCCAGCAGCACCGAGGGGATATCGGGCGATTTCAGGACTGCGAACCCGGCGAATCGACGATGGCGCCGCAACATCGATATCACCGCCGCCAGCTCTTCGGACAGGATATCGGCAAACAAGATAGACTTATTGTTGGTATCGCGTTGCGCAAGGTCGATGAGGATCGTGGCGACGACGGCGTCATGCTGTGACAAATCGGTGCCGGTCAGAATGTCTGCCTTGTTTTCCTGTGCGGCAAAGCGTGCCGCCTCGGCATCGGAAGCCTTCTCCGACAGGGTATAGATCGACGCGCCGCGTTGGTCGGCGTAGCGCAGACTGTCGGCATGAAGCGAGATGAAGACGTTGCCGCCGAGCTCTCGGGCCTTGGCAATGCGGTCGCGCAGACGGATAAACGTATCGTCGTCCCGTGTCAGCGCCACGCGATATTTGCCGCTGCGCTCGATCAAGGAGCGTAGCTCCTTGGCCATCTCCAACACCAGATCCTTCTCGAAGTCGCCATTGACCGCGGTAGCTCCGGGATCCACCCCACCATGTCCGGGGTCGAGCACGACGACCGGCAGGGCGTGCTGCTCCGGCTGCGGCTTGTTGGTCGGCAAGGGAACAGTTGCCGGCACCGCCTTGGGTTCGATCTCGGAAACGACGGGCGCGGGTTTTGCGTTCGGGTCCGCGACCACGTCCACGACCAAGCGGTAGCTCGTGCTGTCCCGGGACGGCGGTAGGAGAATAGCACCGACGATGCGCACCGGACGTGCCATGTCCACGGTTAGTTGCGCTCGCCCTGGCGTCATCGCCTCGACGCTATGGCCACGAACCAGACCACGCATGGCGCTTTCGGCGCCTGGTGGCACGTTCCACTGCACACCATCGAATACGATCGCCAATTTGCTGGGGTCGGCTTGCACGATGGCTTCATAGGGAACCGACCGATCGAGATCGACGACGACCCGCGTCCGTGGGCCACTGGCTCCGAACCGGAGACCAACAGCCTCGGGCGCTGGCTCGGCGAGCGTGCTGGCCATGTTCAGCAGGAGAAGCATAATCGCCGTGACGAACACTCGCGCGCACGCCAGCACGACGCGGTTCCGAGGCATGGTCCGCGATGCCGCGGCGTTTGGTTGATGGCCCAAGGTCATGTGCAGGCGCAGAATACTCGATTGTGGACGACTGGGACAGGCACTATAGTCGCGCCCGTGATGATCCGGGTTCGGCGAGAATCGAGTACGTGCAAAGGGTTGGTGCCCACACGTGCTGGCGCGCCAGCTGAAGATCCTCTCAACCTGAAGGTTCTGGCCCACAGGCTGCATTCGCTGCCGGCGCAGTGTCGCGAAATTCGCGCCTCCGGCAGCGAGCGCGGCTCCGGGCTCGGGGCCCGTCGTTCCGCCGTCGATCTGGCGTTGTTCGCTCGCAGCGCAGTGTCGCGTCGCACGCCCCGGGTCGTCCCCACATCGAGCCGCCATTGCCGGATGCCTCTGTCGCGGCTGGCACGGTGGCTACCGGAGTTTCTCGTCCATGGTCAAACGTATGCTGATCGATGCCACCCACCCGGAGGAGACCCGGGCGGTTGTCGTCGATGACCGTTACCTCGCCGAT
>JAPJRA010000482.1 GCA_030824835.1 Geminicoccaceae bacterium
GTGGTGGCGGGGGCCCGGTGAGGTTTCTCAGCGCCAGCCCTGGCCGGGGGCGCCCTCTTCACCGCCCTCCTGCTCGGCGCCCCGGGCGAGGGCCGCGCCCAGACGCTGGCGTCCGTCGCCAGGCCCGCCTGCGCCGCGCCGCTGGGATGGGTGATCCGCACTTGGCGCGGCACGCCCGGCGACTCGGCCCGGGCGCGCGGCCGAAACCTCGCCAAGCGGCTCGACCGCGTGGCCCAGGCCGCCGCCGGCGCCGGGCGCGCCGACGTGGCCCGTGCCCTCGCCCTCAGCGCCCGCTATGTGTCCGCGGGCGACTGCGGTGTCGGCACCGATTGACGCTGGTCCGACCCCTGGCCTAAGGACCGGCGGATGACCGCCGAGCCCCCACCGCCCACTGCCGCCACCAGGTCGGCCGAACTCGCCCGCCTGTTCGCGGCCAAGCTCGGGAGCCTGGACGGGCCACAGCGGGCGCTGGCCGCGTGGCGGCTCGCCCGCGACACGCTCGAAGCCAACATGGCGCGTAAGGTCGAGCCCGGCGCCTGCCACGAGGGCTGCGCCTGGTGCTGCAACTTCCAGGTGACGGTGCGCTTCGCCGACGCCGCCCAGCTCGCCCGCCGCGCCCGCGCCGAGCCCGAGCTGGAAGCCGCGGTCCGCGCGACGGCGGCCCGGATCGCGCATCTGGGCGACCCGCTGGCCCGGATGCGCGCCGCCATCCCCTGCGCCTTCCTCGATGCGGCCTCGGGCGCCTGCCGGGTCTACGCGGACCGGCCGCTGGCCTGCCGCGCCTATCGCAGCCGCGACTGGGGCTGGTGCCGCGACCTCGTCCACGCGCCGGCCGACCGGATGTCGGGGGCGCCGGTGATTCACGAGGGCCTCGCCATCCGTAAGGTGGTGAACGCGGCCATGGTGGCCGTCACCCCGGCGGCTTGGCGGGCCAAGGGCGAGCTGCACGCGATGGTGGTCCGGCTGCTGGACGGGTTGCCACGCGACTGAGCCGGGCCCAACGAAAAGGCCCGCCGGAGCGCGCCGGCGGGCCTCGTTCGTATCCCCAGGGGACGACCGGTCAGTTCAGGGGCACGGCCGCCGGGGTCGCCGGCGGCGGCACGCTCACCACCTGCGCCGCGGCGTCGTCCGCCACCGCCGGCAGCGGCTCCGGCAGGCGCTCGAGGGCGATCTTCAGCACCTCGTCGACATTGGCGACCGGGATGATCTCCAGCCCCTGCTTCACGTTGTCCGGGATCTCCGCCAGGTCCTTCTCGTTGTCCTTGGGGATGATCACCGTCTTGAGCCCGCCGCGCAGGGCCGCCAGCAGCTTCTCCTTGAGGCCACCGATCGGCAGCACCCGGCCACGCAAGGTGACCTCGCCAGTCATCGCCACCGAGGCCTTGACCGGGATCTTGGTCAGCACCGAGACGATCGAGGTCGCCATGCCGACGCCGGCCGAGGGGCCGTCCTTGGGGGTCGCACCCTCCGGCACGTGGATGTGGATGTCGACCTTGTCGAACAGCTCCGGCTTGATGCCAAGGAGCAGGGCGCGCGAGCGGACGTAGGACTTGGCCGCCTGCACCGATTCCTGCATCACCTCGCCGAGCTTGCCGGTGATCGTCATCTTGCCCTTGCCGGGCAGCGTGACGGACTCGATCGACAGCAGCTCGCCACCGACTTCGGTCCACGCCAGCCCGGTGACGACGCCGACCTGGTTCTCGAGCTCGGCCTCGCCGTAGCGGTACTTGCGCACCCCGGCATAGTCGTCGACGTTGTCACGCGTGATGGTGACGGCACTCTTCTCGCCGCTGACGATCTCCTTGACCGACTTCCTGGCGAGATTGGCAATCTCGCGCTCGAGCGAGCGCACGCCGGCCTCACGGGTGAAGTAGCGGATCAGGTCCAACAGAGCGTCGTCCTCGATCACCCACTCGCCGTCCTTCAGCCCATGCTCCTTGCGCTGTTTGGGGATCAGGTGGCGCTTGGCGATCTCGACCTTCTCGTCCTCGGTGTAGCCGGCGAGCCGGATGATCTCCATGCGGTCGAGCAACGGCTGCGGCATGCGCAGCGTGTTGGCCGTGCAGACGAACATCACGTCGGACAGGTCGTAGTCGACCTCGAGATAGTGGTCGTTGAAGTTGAGGTTCTGCTCAGGGTCCAGCACCTCGAGCAGTGCGGAGGACGGGTCGCCGCGGAAGTCCGCCCCCATCTTGTCGATCTCGTCCAGCATGAACAGCGGGTTGGACGATTTCGCCTTCTTCATCGACTGGATGATCTTGCCCGGCATCGAGCCGATATAGGTCCGCCGGTGGCCGCGGATCTCGGCCTCGTCACGGATGCCGCCCAGCGAGAAGCGGATGAAGTTACGGCCAGTGGCCTTGGCCAGCGACTTGCCGAGCGAGGTCTTGCCGACGCCCGGCGGGCCGACCAGGCACAGGATCGGGCCCTTCATTTTGTTCACGCGTTGCTGCACCGCGAGATACTCGACGATTCGCTCCTTGACCTTCTCCAGGCCGTAATGGTCGGTGTCGAGGATGCTCTGCGCCAGCCTGATGTCCTTGCTGACGCGGGTCTGCTTCTTCCACGGCAGCGACAGGATCCAGTCCAGATAGTTGCGCACGACGGTGGCCTCGGCCGACATCGGGCTCATCGTGCGCAGCTTCTTCAACTCCGCCCGGGCCTTGTCGCGGGCCTCCTTGCTGAGCTTGGTCTTCTTGATCCGCTGCTCGAGCTCGGACGATTCGTCCTTGCCATCCTCGAGCTCGCCCAGCTCCTTCTGGATGGCCTTCATCTGCTCGTTCAGATAGTACTCGCGCTGGGTCTTCTCCATCTGCCGCTTGACGCGACTGCGGATCCGCTTCTCGACCTGGAGGACGGAGATCTCGCCCTCCATGAAGCCGTAGAGGCGCTCCAGCCGCTCGGCCAAGCTGCCGGTCTCCAGCAGCTCCTGCTTGTCGGCGATCTTCAAGGACAGGTGGGCCGCGACGGTGTCGGAGAGCTTGGCCGGGTCGTCGATCTGGGAGAGCGAGACCAGGACCTCGGGCGGGACCTTCTTGTTGAGCTTCACGTACTGCTCGAACTGGGCCACGACCGCACGGACCAGGGCCTCCGTCTCGCGCACCTCGCCCTCGCCCTCGCCCAGCACATCGGCCTGGACCTGGAAGAAGCGGGGGTTGTCGACGAAGCTCTTGATGCGGGCCCGCGAATTGCCCTCGACCAGCACCTTGACGGTGCCGTCGGGCAGCTTCAGCAGCTGCAGCACGCTGGAGACGGTGCCGACGCGGTAGATGTCGTCGCGACCAGGATCGTCCTGGCTCGCGTTCTTCTGCGCCACCAGCAGGATCTGCTTGTCTTCCTTCATCACCTCTTCGAGCGCATGGATCGACTTCTCACGCCCGACGAACAGCGGCACGATCATGTGCGGGAAGACCACGATGTCCCGAAGGGGCAGCACGGGGAACACGGTGCTTTGCGCAATATCGCTCATATGACCTCGCCTTGCCGCAAGTCATGCATCAGACGACTTAGCGGCCCTCGGGAACAGAACCATCAGGTGGCGCACTAGAGCCCGGTGTCAAGCGCCGACTCCGGGGCCGCCCATGACGCGGAATGGGCCGCTCGATGCCACGTCGCTCAGGACGCGGCATCCCCCTTGCGGTCCGCATAGATCTTCAAGGGCGCCGCGCGACTTTCGGCGACCTCCTTGTTGATGACGCACTCGGTCACACCATTGAGCGACGGCAGCTCGAACATGGTGTCGAGCAGGATGCCTTCCATGATCGAGCGCAGGCCGCGGGCACCGGTCTTGCGCTTGATCGCCTTCTCGGCGATCGACTTCAGCGCATCGTCGGTGAAGCCGAGCTTGACGCCCTCCATGTCGAAGAGCTTCTGGTACTGCTTGACCAGCGCGTTCTTCGGCTCCTTGAGGATCTTGACCAGGGCGGCGACGTCGAGATCGTGCAGCGTCGCGATCACCGGCAGACGGCCGATAAATTCCGGGATCAGGCCGAACTTCAAGAGATCGTCCGGCTCGACCTCCTTGAGCATGTCGCCGGTCTTGCGGTCGTCCGGGCCGTGCACCTCGGCGCCGAAGCCCATCGCCCGCGGCCGGCCACGCGGGCCG
>JAPJRA010000483.1 GCA_030824835.1 Geminicoccaceae bacterium
GCCCAGGCGGCGGCGGTGAGGCGGCGGCTGCCCTGCTCCTGGCCCTTGGTGTCGTACAGGCGCAGACGGTAGTCGGTGCCGAGCACAAGGCGCGTCCCGTCGGCAGCGACGTCGGCCGACAGCGCTCGCTCGTCTCGCTCGAGTTCGAGCCGACGCCCCTTGAGCGACGGGGTCGTCGAATAAGCCCAGGCACCAAGCAGTGAGGTGACCTTGGCCGTGTTCGGCTCGACGAGATCCGGCGCCAGCGGCGGATCCTCTGTCAGCTGAAGGCTCGCCATATCGAAGCGCAACGGCAGCTGATCGGCAGAGCGCCCGCTGAAGACGACTCCCGTGCCGTCGCGACTGACCTCAAACCCGCGCGCCGGAAGCTCACGGAAATCCAGGCGCTCGCCCTGGCGGCGGGTCAGTATATGCAGCTTGAGGTCGGCGCCGAGTTCGGCACGGCCCCAAGCCGGGTCGGCTGTCGCGAAGACGACGCCGTCCGTTCCAGCCGGGGCGAGGACGCTGACCGCGTCGGTCCCGACGACGAGCGGTGGGATCGCCCGCTTGGCGTCGCCGTTATGCCATCCGACCAGCACATTCTCGAGGCCCAAGGTCTGCAGCTTGCCGCCGGCGACGAGCACCGGCTCCTTGCCCCGTGTCCAGGTGACCACGGCAAGGTTGCCGTCGGCGAGCCCGTCGGGAGGCGTCAGCCGCGTAGGTTTCTTCCGGCCCTGAAGGTCGACCACGTCGACGAACGACCGGTCGAGATAGCCCACCGCCAGACGATGGCTGTCCGGTGTCAGGGCGATCGAGTTCGGCTGCCCGCCCCCATCGAGAGTGAAGTTGCGCTGGAGCTCGACCGAGTCGCCGGCCGACCCGTATATCCGTACCTCGGCTTGATCGGAGATGGTCACCACCTGCGTATCGTCGATGGCAAGGGCGGCGATCGGCTCCTTCAGCTCCTGAAACAGCCGCTTGCCCTTGACGGTGCGCAGCTCGAAGCCCAACTGCCCGAAGCTCAGCGCCATCCTGCTGCCGTCGGGCGAAAACTTGACCTCACTGGGCGCGCCGGCAAGCGGCTTGATCCGGCCGAGAAGGTCGCCGCTCATCGTGTCGATGAGGTAGAGCGAGCCCATGTCGAAATCGGTGCCCGTGTCGAATGACACCGTGCCGGCGAGCAATTGCTTGCCGTCGGCGGACATGGCGAGGCCGCTGACAGTGCCGATCGGCCCGTCCCCCAATGGCAGGACGACCTTGCGCAGGAAGCGGCCGTCGGCCGCATCGAACAGGCGGATGGTCCTGTCGACGCTGCCGGTGGCGACAATCGAGGCGGCGGCATCGACGGCCACGCTGGTGACCGGACCGACATGCATCTCCGCATCGATCATCAGGAACGGCGTGCGTACCGGCTCCGCCGCAGCCTGTGCGCGGGCCTTGGCGCACATGGCAAACATAGCCAAGATGAGACATCCACCGATGACGAGGATGGGTCCGGCACGATATCCTGTCCGAGCTTGCATGGTCGATTTCCTTGCAACGTGGACGCCTTCAGATCTCGGTCAGCTCCGCCAGCATCAGCCACGGCATTGATCGCAACCCAAGCTGAAATTCGTCGCCGCTGGTCAGAGATTCCGCCTGCTGGATGCTCGCCGTCTGCTGCGACAGCGCTCGTTGATTGGACTGGATGCCGGCCTGTGCCTGGACGGTCTGCTGTTTGCGTTCCTGGGTCTCCTTCTTGCCCTTGGGCGGCGGCGCCTTTTGCTGCGCCTGTTTGGTGGAGAGCACGTAACCGTCATTGCGTGCGGTCAGGATCGCGTTGACACCTTGGGCAACCTCCACATCCGCCGCCATCAAGCTGCGCAGCTGATCGAGCCGCTCCACGGCGACGGCGTGGGTTACCTTGTCTTGCCCGTATTCCTGATTGATCTTCTTTGCCTCGCGCTCACGACATTGGATGAGGGCGGTGAAAGTCCTGTTGACCGCGGTGATGCGGTCATGGTCGGCTTCGATATTGGCGATGACCCCGACCATCACCGCGCCGAAGCCCACGGCGGCGATCTTGGCCACGACCGAGTCCGCATAGAACGCAGCGAACGTCGCCACGGCGACGCCGGCCATGGCTCCGTACTCGAGCCGCTGTGCCGCAGTCACCTCGTCCACCGCCGCATAAAACGGCACCCGAGCCGAGGCGAAGCAGGTGGTGCCATCGTCCTCCAGCGAGCCGCTCTTGCGCCCCATCACGAAATCGGCCGCGTTCGAGGCCTGTGTGGAGATAAAGGTCCCAGCCGTCGTCGCCGCCGCAACCGCCGAGTCCTTGATTGCAGTCGCGGTCTCGCAACCCGAGAGCGCCACCGTCAACCCGAGGACCATGGCGGTCGTCCTGCCCAACGCCGGCGATTGCCCCTGGAGGTCGCTAGGATCGAAAACCTTGCCGACGTCGCGGCGGATGAAGTAAGCATTTGGATTATATGGCATAATTGCCCTTTTATGTGTTTAATAGGCGGATCCACTGCAATTTCCATAACCCAAAAGGCCGCCGCCGTCTGCGGGGTTTTCCCACAACTCGATCATTGAGCTTGGCGAACGTGGAGGTTGCTGCTTTGCCACCGGCTGGAACCGGGGTAGCGTCATGAGCATGATTTTAGTTTTGTTCGGTATGGGAGCGCGCAATTGCCACTAATCAGAAAATATTCCTTGTCCGTCATTCGCCTTTGCATGTCGGCATCTGTCCTCACCGCGGTGATCGCCACACCTGCCCTTGCGGCCACGCGCGTTCTGCTGGTCGCCGTCTCCGATTACCCCGACGTTGATATGCGACTCGAAGGCCCCACCAACGACGCCCGCCTGCTTTATCAGGTGCTCCGCCAGCGGGGCGTGCCGGAGCCCGACATTCGTGTCCTTGCCGATGGGATCAAGCCCGACAACCCCGAAGGTATCGTCGTGACCGGACCGCCGACACGGCAAGCGATAGTCGAAGGATTCGACAGGCTAGCGGCCGAGGCCGCGCCGGGCGACGAGGTCTTCATCTCGATGTCCGGGCATGGCACCCAGCAGCCGGCGCGTGATCCACGTACCGAGGCCGACGGTCTGGACGAGGTTTTCCTGCCCTTGGACGTCGGCCGATGGGACGAGGGCATAGCGTCGATCGACAATGCGCTCGTCGACGACGACATTGGCCAGATGCTGGATCGCATCCGGCGCAAGGGTGCCAAGATCTGGTTCGCCATGGACAGCTGCCACTCCGGCACCGGCACCCGTGGGTCGGCGAATGACCCGGAGGTATGGCAACGGTCGGTCTCCCCGGAAAGCCTGGGTGTGCCGGCAGCGCGCATGCAGGCGGCGCGGGCAAGCGAACCGTCGACCGAGGCCGTCGATCTCGACTCGGCGCCAGGACTGGTTGCCTTCTTCGCCGCCCAGTCCAACGAGGCGGCGCTGGAGCTGAAGCTACCGGCGCGGCAGCCGGGCGGGGAACGGCACGGCCTGCTGAGCTACTACATCGCCCAGGCCCTGGCCCGCTCCGGCTCCGGCACCTATCTTGGCCTCGCGCAAAGCGTCCGCGCCGGCTACGACGAGGTGGGCGGTGCCCGGCAGAGGTTTCCGACCCCGTTGTTCGAGGGTGATCTCACCGAATCCGTGCTCGGCGATACTGCCGCCGATGCCGTGACGCGCTGGCCGGCTCGCCGTATCGATGACGAGCATGTCCGCGTCGATGCCGGCCGCCTACATGGGCTGCGCGACGGATCTGAGCTTCTGTTGCGCGATGCTACAGGCGCCCCCGCCGCCCGGGGCGCTGTGACGCTGCTCGGTTTGGCACAAAGCGACATTGCGTTGAGCTGGATCGGCTCGGCACTGCCCGACCAGCTCATGGCGGAGGCCGTCGGCACCGCCGCCCCGGAGGCCTATCTCGTCGATGTGCCGGCACAGCCGCCGGCCGGTCTCGCGGCGGCGCTCGCGACCTTGCAGCAATTCGATGCTGGGAGTTCCGGGATCACGCTGGCCGAAGGCTCGACGGTCGCCGACCTGCAGCTGCGCGTGGCCCGCGACGCGGTTTGGCTGGTGCCGCAGGGCGACAGCGTCAACGGTGTCATCGCCGCCGGCGCCTCGGGCATCCCGCTGGAGCTG
>JAPJRA010000484.1 GCA_030824835.1 Geminicoccaceae bacterium
CCGCTGCTGGTCCGGGCCGGGCGCGGCCTCGTGCCGACGCCGCGGGCGCTCGAGCTCGGCGAGCCGGTCCGCCGGCTGGTGCAGGAGGGTGCCGCGGTGCTGCGCCCGGCGGCGGGCCTCGACCTCGGGCGGCTGGCGCGGACGTTCACGCTGCGGACCGGCGACGGCTTCGTCGAGAGCTTCGGGGCGGCGCTGCTGGCGCGGGTCGGTGCTACGGCACCCGGCGTGCGGCTGCGCTTCGTGCCCAAGCCCGACAAGGACAGCGCCTCCTTGCGCGACGGCAGCGTCGATCTGGACACCGGCGTGGTCGAGGGGACATCCGGCCCGGAGCTACGGGCGCGGGCCCTGTTCCGCGACCGCTTCGTCGGCGTCGTGCGGCCGGGGCACCCCTTGTGCCGGGGCGAGATCACGCCCGCCCGGCTCGCGGCCGGCCGGCATGTCCTCGTCTCGCGGCGCGGCCTCGACCGCGGCCCGGTCGACGAGGCCCTGCAGCCCCTCGGGCTGGAACGGACGATCGTCGCCAGCGTCGCCGGCTTCGCCGCGGCCCTGGCCCTGGCCCGGGCGTCGGACCTGATCGCCGTCGTGCCCGAGCGGCATACCCTGAGCCTGCGCGACGGGCTGCACAGCTTCCCGCTGCCGCTGGCCGTGCCGGCGATCACGGTCAGCCTGCTCTGGCACCCGCGGCTGGACGCCGACCCGGCGCATCGCTGGCTGCGTGGCCTCGTGCAGGAGGTCTGCGCGGCAGCCCGCTGACACGCGCGGGCGACAGATACGGAGCCTCTGCCGCCCGCCCTCCTCCGCCCCTACTTGGTCTTGCAGGTAGCCACGGTCTCCGACGTGCAGACGTCCAGGCCGACCGTGATCGGGTCGGGCGGCAGCTTGCCGTTGGTCAGGTCGTTCAGCACGTACATGGCTCGGTAGCCCATCTCGTAGGGCCGCTGGCCGACCTGGCCGTCGCTCAGGCCCTCCTCGAGGAACTTCATCTGCACGTCCATGGTCTCGACGAACAGCAGCACCAGGTCCTTGCTCTTGATCCGGTCCTGGTAGTTGGCGAGCAGCTGGCGGTAGGCCTGCGGCAGCATTTGCGGCGCACCACCGGCGTTCAGCATCGCGTCGAGCTTGGGGTACTTCGCCAGGATGTCGGTCATTTGGACGATCGACAGCGGGAAGTCGTCATTGTTGTAGAGCGGGCAGCCGTCGACCTGTTTCCACTTGTCCGCGGGCAGCGTCTCCAGCATCCCCTTCATGCGCTCGTTCATGTTGACCGCCGAGGGGCCGCCGCTCTGGATGCAGAAGGTGCCGCCGTTGGGCTTGAGCTCCATCGCCCGCTTGGCGATCTCCTTGCCGATCTCGGTGTTGACCGTGCCGATATAGGTGGCGCGCAGGGCGTGATCCTGGTCGAGCAGGTCGCTGTCCCAGGTCACCAGCGGGATGCCGGCCGCCTTCGCCGCCGCCGCCGCCTTGGCGATGGCGGGCGCGTTGGCGACCGAGACCGCGAGCCCGTCGACCTTCTTCGCGATCAGGTCCTGGACCATCTGGAATTGCTCGTCGCCGCCGCCGTGCTCGCCGGGGCCGATATAATAGCACTCGATCCCGCCGATCTCGGCCGCGGCCTTCATGCAGCCGTCGCGGGCCTGATCGAAGAACGGGTTGTTCATGTTCTTGGGCACCAGCGCAAAGACCTTGTCCTTGGCCGTGACCGGCGACGTCCCGACGGCACACGCGAGTGCCGCCAGCGCCATGATGGTGGCTGACCGCTGCATTGCTGCTCCTCCCTGAGCTTCGCTGCTTTCCGCCGCTCTTTGTCGGCATCGCAAGCTAGAACGCGCGCAGAGGCGCAGCAATGCGCAAGGTGACCGATCTATCCCGGGATCACCGGTGCCGCGTAGGTCAGCGTCCTGGCCAGGAACCAGAGCAGGAACAGCACCACCGGCAGATGCACCGTGAGCTGCAGGAAGGTGAAGCCCACGATGTCGCGGGCACGGATGCCCATGATGCCCAAGAGCGGCAGCATCCAGAACGGGTTGATCAGGTTGGGCAGCGCCTCGGCGGCGTTGTAGACCTGGACCGCCCAGCCGAGATGGACCTGCAGCTCGTTGGCGGCCTGCATGACGTAGGGCGCCTCCAGCAGCCACTTGCCGCCGCCGGAGGGAACGAAGAAGCCCAGCACGGCCGAGTAGATCCCCATCGCCAGCGGGAAGCTGCCGTGGGTGTTCACGGCGACGAAGGCGTGCGCGATCACCTCCGAGACCGAGGCACCGTCAGCGTTCTTGGCCGTGGTCAGGACGTAGCCGATGGCAGCATAGAACGGGAACTGGATCAGCACGCCGGTGGTGGCCGGCACCGAGCGGGCCACGGCGTTGAGGAAGCGCTTGGGCTGCCAGTGCAGCAGGAGGCCCAGCATCAGGAACAAGAAATTGTAGGTGTTCAGGTTGGAGATCGCGACGATCGCGCTCTGGCGGCCGAACTCCTGCAGCAGCCAGCCGAGCGCCAATGCTGCCAGCAGGATGGTCAGCACGGGCGACTGCTCGAGCCACTCGCCCGGCTGCTGGCGCGGCGGGAGACGCTCGTCGCGATGGTCGAGGTCGATGCCGAGGTCGCGCGCGGTCACGGCACTGCCGGCCGAGGGCGCCGACCACACCGCGATGACGGTGGACAGCACGACCAGCACCACCGCCAGCACCATCGACTGCCAGAGGAAGATGGTCTCCGTGAACGGGATGACGCCGGTGATCGGCAGCAGCGTCTTGGGCAGGCTCGCGGCATTGGCCTGCAGCTGGGCCGCGGACGAGCTGAGGCCCAGGGCCCAGGTGGCGCCGAGGCCCAGATAGGCGGCCGCACCCGCGGCGCGGTAATCCATGCGCAGGTCGGCGCGCCTCGCGATGGCCCGCGCCAGCAGGCCGCCGAAGATCAGGCTCAGGCCCCAGCTGAGCAGCGAGGACAGCATGCTGACGGCGGCGATGAAGCCCACCGCCCCGCGACCGGAGCGCGGGACCATCGCCAGGCGATCGATCAAGCTCTGCGCCGGCGGCGAGGTGGCGACGACGTAGCCGCCGATGGTGACGAACGCCATCTGCATGGTGAACGGGATCAGGCTCCAGAACCCGTCACCGAACGCCTTGGTGACCGCGCCTACGGGGGCACCGTTGGCCAGCGCCCCCAAGGCCACGATGACCACGGCGATCGCGACGAAGACGAAGGCGTCGGGGAACCAGCGCTCGGCCCAGCCGGTAAAGCCCAGGGCGATGCGAACCAGCCGGCCGTCTTCCACGTCGGCGCCGAGCGTCGACATATCGACCGTAGCCAGGGGCACGCCCGACCGTTGGCTCCTGGGCTTGATCATGATCGAGCTTTCGTCAGACGGAGTTCAGGAAGGAGCGAGCATCACCCGAGGTGCTCAGCCACGCGTAGCCCAGGGGATCTCGAACTCGCGCTGCGGCAGAGGCTCCGCGTGGGGCCGCAAATAGCGGGCCAGGATCCGCTCGTAGCCGCCGTCGGCCTTCAGCTCCGCGAAATGCCGTGCCCACAAGGCGGCGATCTCGGGCTCGACACCGGGCGAGCCGGCGAACCAGATCTCGCTCGGTCGCACCACCTGGCCGATGGCCAGCTGGTCGGGCACGCCGCCGGTTTCCTGCCAGGCCCAGCGGACCATCAGACGCGGCGCGAGCCACGCCTCGATACCCCGCTCGCGCAGGCGCATGGCGTTGTTGCGCTCCTCGGCCGCCGGCTCGACGCGGGTGAAGCCCTGCTCGCGCAGCAGGGTCTCGGCGCCGCTCATCCGCAACACACCGATGGGCCGGTCCCGCAGCGCGGCGAGATCGCCCAGCGCGGTGCCAGGCAGACCCGCCAGCACCAGCTCGTCGGTGACCACGTTGAAGATCCACCGATAGCGGTCCTCACGCTCGGGCGAGCGCGTCAGGGCCAGGATCCCCACGTCCGGGCCGGCCAGCGCCAGCTCCTGGGCGCGGGGCCAGGGCAGGAAATCGACCGTCTGCGGGTTGCCGACGCGGGCCGCCACCTCGCGCACGACGTCGTAGACGAGGCCCATGGGCTGACCGCCCTCGGCCACGGTCGGCGGCGGGACATGGAAGCAGTATGGCGG
>JAPJRA010000485.1 GCA_030824835.1 Geminicoccaceae bacterium
GACCGCATGGTCGCGCCACATGGTTCATGGCACTGGCCGGCGCCAATGCCGGCGCTCCGGTACTCACGGTCGACGGATCCGGGGAGGACCTCAAGCTGGTCGCCGCAGTTCCCGAGAACGGGCCATCGCTGCCGCTGGAGGAAATCGTGAGCCAGCTCGCCTTCGCTGTTTCAGCCTAGGCCCATCTTGCGCAGCTGCTCGTATCCGGCCTCGCTGATATCGACCTGCGGCTTACGGATTCGCCGGCTCAGCAACGTGTAGACCACCGGGATGACGAACAGCGAGAGCAGGGTGCCGATGATCAGGCCGCCAACCAGAACTAGGCCGATATTCAACCGGCTCAGTGCCCCGGCACCACTCGCGAACAGGAGCGGCAGACTGCCCAGGATCATGGCAAGCGTGGTCATCAGGATCGGGCGCAGCCGGAGCGCAGCCGACTCGACCAGGGCCTCCTCCAGCGCCTTGCCGCGATCGCGCAACTGATTGGTGAACTCGGTGATCAGGATGCCGTGTTTCGAGATCAGGCCCACCAAGGTGATGAAGCCGATGCCGCTGTAGACGTTGAGCGAGCCACCGAAGAAAGCCAGGGCTATGATCGCGCCGGCGATAGAGAAGGGCACCACCAGAAGCACGATACAAGGATCGCGAAAGCTCTCGAACTGTGCCGACAGTGTCAGGAAGATGAACACCATGCCCAGCAGGAAGACGGCGCCATCGGCCGCATTGGCCTGCTTGAGCTGGCGTGAGGTGCCGTTGTAGTCAATCTGCATGCCTGGCTCGAGCTGGGCGCTGACGATGGCCGTCAGCCGGTCGAGACTGGTGCCAGTGCTGAAGCCCGTACCGGTATCGGCCGAGATCTGCGCCGACGGCAGCTGATTGAATCGTGGCAGGAAGCTCGGGCCGACGGTCTCCCGCACCGTCACGAACCCGTCGAGTGGCACAAGCTTGCCGTCGGCACCCCGCACCCCGACGAGCCCGACGCTCTCCGGCCGCTCCTCGAAGGCCTGCATCAGCCGCAGCTGGATGTCGTAGAGCTGGCCCTGCCAAGCGAAGCGATCGACCTGATAGCCGCCGAACAAGGTCCGCAGTGAGCTGGCGATCGACTGCACGGTGACGCCGCGATCAGCGGCCAGCGCCTCGTCGATGTCCAGCTTGATCCCCGGCAGATCGAATCGCAGATCGACACTGGCGGCGCTGATCGCCGGGTCGGACCGGGCCTTGCGCAGCGCCAGATCCGCGACCCGGGCCAGAGCCTGGTAGTTCGTCGCGCCCTTGATGACGATCTGCAGCGGCTGCGTCTGCGCCCCACTGAGCGGATCGGGCGGGATCAAGGTCGTTCCGAGGCCGGCAATCTGGCCGAGCGGCAAGCGGATCGATTCTCCGATCGCTCTTGCCGTGCGGTCCCGCTCACTCCAGTCCTTGAGCAATAAAAAGGCGTAGCCTTGATTTGTCGCGGGGATGCCCAGGATGATGAGCGAACCTGACTTCTCGGGCACGGTGGCGAACACCGCCTCGACGGCAGCCGACTTGTCGACCAGATAGTCTGCCGTGGCGTTGGTGGGTGCATCGAGCTGCACGAGCAGATAGCCCATGTCCTCGACCGGCGCGAACTCCCCCTGTAGCGTCCGGGCTGCGAGGCCGCCGACGACCAGTACCGTGAGCGCCAGCAGGCCCACCGCCAAGCGCGAGCCCAAGAGGCGCGTCAACAGCGCACGATAGCCGCGCACCAGGTGGTCGAACACCGCATCGACGGCACGCGAGTAGCGCGAATGTTGCGTCGGCCTCAGCAGGCGCGAGCACATCATCGGCGAGAGCGTGCGCGAGATCACGCCGGAGATCAGCACAGCCACTGCGAGCGTCAGGCCGAACTCTCGGAACAGCGCCCCCAGCATGCCGGGTGCCAGGCCGATCGGGACATAGAGGGCTGCCAGCGTCAGGGTGGTGGCGACGATGGCGAAGCCAATCTCGGCGCTGCCGATGAACGCCGCATCGATCGAGGACAGACCCTCGTCGACATGCCGCTGTACGTTCTCGACGTCGACGATGGCGTCGTCGACCACGAGGCCGATTGCCAGGATGAAGGCCAGGAGCGTGAACGTGTTGAAGCTGAAGCCGGCGAAGTAGATGAACACGACGGTCGTCAGCAGCGACAGCGGGATCGTCACCAGTGTGATCAGCGACGAGCGGAACGAGCCCAGGAAGGCCAGCACGACCACGATGACCAGCGCGATCGCGATCAGCAGCGCATCACGCACCTCGAGCAACGAGGCACGAATCGAGAGAGTGGTGTCGAATGCGACGCCGATGGTCATCCCGCTCGGCAACGCCGCCTGTATCTGCGGCAGGCCGGCCCGAACTGCCTGCGCCAGGGTCAACGAGTTGGCGGTCGACTGGCGCATGATCCCCAGCGCGATGGCCGAACGCCCATCGATGCGCACCCGGGTCGTGCTGTCCTCGCCGGTGATCGCCACATCACCGACATCCGCCACGCGGACAGCATGATCGCCACTGCGCCGCACTGTGGCGCCCGCGACGCTGGCGACAGGATCGGCGGCGGCGGCGAGCTGAATACTGGTCCTGTCGCTGGAGCTTTCGACGTCGCCGGCCGGCACATCGGTATTGCGCTGCCGGATCGCGCTGGCGACGTCGTTGGCCTCGACGTCCATGGCCTGGAGGTTCAGCGGGTCGACGGTGACCGACATCACCGGGTTGCGATTGCCGATCAGCTGAATGCTGCCGACCCCTTGGATGGTCGACAATTGCGGCACGACGATCCGCGACGCGACATCGCTGATCTCAATCTCGGAGAATGCCGCGCCCGCAAGCGAGACATAGAGTACCGGAACATTATCGAGGCTCAGCCGGGAGATCACCGGCCGCTCCGCCTCGCTCGGCAACTGGCCCAGAATCTGGCTGATGCTCGACTGGACCTGATTTGCCGCCTGCACCGAATCGGTACCAAAGAGAAAGGTCACCTGGACTGAGCTGAGCCCGTCCTCACTGCGGGAGATGACGGTATCGACGGCGCCGACCGTCGCCACGGCCTGCTCAATCGGCACGGTAATCCGACTGGCGATCTGCTCGGCCGAGCCGCCGGGCAGCGCGGTGACGATCTGCACCAGCGGGATGTCGAACCGGGGGAGATCGCGGATCTCGATCCGTGATAAGCTAAACAGTCCCAGGATGGCCGGGATCAGGCTGAAGACGATGGTAAGCGCGGGACGGCGTATCCACAGCGCCGATACGTTCATGTTTCGTCGGCTTTCAGCACCGATACCGGGTCACCTTCACGCAGCCGGAACTGGCCGGAGGAGACCACTCGGTCACCGGCTGCGAGACCCTGGGTGATCTCGACCCCGGCCGCAGCCCGCGTGCCGGTCTTGACGGGCGTCAGCTTAGCCCGACCATCGACCACCCTATAGACGGAAGCACCGGTGAGCTGCTGGACCAGCGCCGACTCGGGCAGCACTATCGCCTCGCGCGGCTCGCCCACCGCCAGATCGACGCGGCCGAACAGGCCCGGGCGGAGGGCCAGATCCTTGTTATCGACCGTGGCCAGGACGGAGAAGGTGCGTGTTGTCGGGTCGGCGGCACCGGCGATGAACGAGACAGCACCAGTAAATGTCCGGTCGCCCAGCGCATCGCTTCGAAAACTGATCGCGGCGCCCTCACGGACCTGAGCCAACCGCCGTTCCGGCACATGGAAGTCGACGGCGAGGCTGTCCGGAGCAACCAGATCGACCATGGCATCGCCCGGCGACACATATTGGCCCACGGTCACCTTGTGGCGCCCGATCTCGCCGTCGAACGGGGCCTTGATCGTCAGCAGATCAAGGTTGACGTGCTTCATCCGGCGATCGACCTCTGCCTCGGCGAGGTCGGCGGCGGTGGAGCCGAGCGATACCTGGGCCAGGAAGCCGTCCCGCTCCAACGACCGGTCGCGCTCGAGCTTGGCCGCCTTCAGCGCCAGCTTGCCGTCCGCCAAGGCGAGCTCGGCCTGCGCGGTGCGGTCATCCAGGCGGTAGAGCGGCGTGCCTGTGGTCACACTTGCTCCATCCGGCACCAGGATCTCGGTCACGTGACCGCTGGAGTAAGG
>JAPJRA010000486.1 GCA_030824835.1 Geminicoccaceae bacterium
CGTCCCGGGCGGCCGCCATCGGCCTGCCGCCCGGGACGTCCCTTGCCAGCGCCGTCGGCGGCGCGGCTGCCGGTTATGCGGTGCTGGCGGGCCTGGGCTACGTCTACCAGCGGCTGCGCGGGCGCGACGGTCTGGGGCTGGGCGACGCCAAGCTGCTGGGCGCCGCCGGTGCCTGGCTCGGTCTCGAGAGCCTGCCCTGGGTGGTGCTGACGGCGGCGCTGCTGGGCCTGGTGCTGGCCCTGGCGCAGCGGCGACCGCTGCGCGCCGAGACCGCGGTACCGTTCGGCCCGGCGCTGGCGCTGGCTTTCTGGGGCGTGCTGCTGCTGGCGGCGCGCTAGGGCCGGCGGCTCAGGCGCTCGATCAGCGGCAGCGCCGGGCTGAGGTCGTAGCCGGCGGCCGCCGCGGCCTCCAGCGTCTCCCGGACCGGCCGGTCGGCGGCGGTGGCGAATGCCCACATGTGGCAGGAGCGCGTACCGGAGCGGCAATAGGCCAGATACGGCCCGGGATGATCGGCTATGGCACCGGCGAACGCCGCGATGGTATCGCCGGTGATGCTACCGGAAATCACCGGTACGAACACGTAGTCGAGCCCGTGGGTCGCGGCCAGCTGCCGGGCCTCCGCGTCGGTGAGCTGATCTGCCACCTCGCCGTCGGGCCGGTTGTTGATGACCGTCTTGATGCCGGCTGCCCGCGCGGCCGCGAAGTCCGTCGCTGCCAGCTGCGGCGCCACGAAGAAGTCGGCGGCCACCTGGCGAAACTTGCCTTCATCCACGCCACATACTCCACGCATTTGCCCGACGAGCCCGGCCGGAGCACCGCCATCGCATAGCGTGGCGGCCGGAAGCCGTCGAGCACCGCCTTCATCGTTGGTGCCCGCGGCGGCGTCTGCCTATATGGCGCGCAAACCATGCCTCAAGGAAAGGACGACGATGCTCGCGCTGCTAGGTGACTACCAGATCTGGGCAAGCCTGCTGACGTTGACGGCACTGGAGATCGTGCTCGGGATCGACAATCTGATCTTTTTGTCGATCGTCTCGGGCCGGCTGCCCAAGCACCAGCAGCGGCTGGCGCGGCAGATCGGGCTGGCGCTGGCGTTGCTCGGGCGGATAGCCCTGCTGTTCTCGCTGACCTGGATCATCGGCCTGACCGAGCCCGTCCTGACCGTCGGCGAGTTCGGCCTGTCCTGGCGGGACATCGTGCTTCTCGTCGGCGGGGCGTTCCTGATCGTCAAGGGGACGATGGAGACGCATCACATGCTCGAGGGGCACGAGGAGGAGCACAGCGTCGGCACCATCACCTTCGGGGTCGCCGTGGTGCAGATCCTCATCCTCGACGTCGTGTTCGCCCTGGACTCGATCATCACCGCGGTCGGCATGACCGACGTGCTGCCGGTGATGATCACCGCCGTCGTCATCGCCATGCTGGTGATGCTGCTCGCCGCCAACCCAGTCGGCGACTTTGTCAACAACCATCCGACGGTGAAGATGCTGGCCCTGTCCTTCCTCCTCCTGGTCGGCGTCGCCCTGATCGCGGACGGGCTGCACTTCCACATCCCGCGCGGCTATCTCTACTTCGCGATCGCCTTCTCGGCCCTGGTCGAATCGCTCAACCTGCTCGCCGCCAAGGCCCGCAGGAAGCGTTCGACCGACGGTTCGCCCGGTCACTGACGCCTCGGATGCGCTACCGGGTCGCATGCCAGCGGCCCGGGGTGCGACAGCGGGCGTCGTTTTTGCCAAACTGCCGCAGCCGCTTGAAGCCGTCTTGACAACTTGCCGCATCACCGTTGCCGCACTCCTCTCCCTAGGATGCTGACGGCTTGGCAATCCAGAAAGCAATTTCAGCCACAGGAGGCAGAAGATGGAACCGGCGGCCTACGCCACGATCCGACGCAACCCGAAATTTCAGCAATTGGTCGAACAGCGCAACAAACTGGCGCGTGTCCTGTCGATCGTGATGCTGGTGATCTATTTTGGCTTCATCCTGCTGGTCGCCTTCGGCAAGGGCTTCCTGGGAACACCACTCAGCGATAGCGGGGTCATGACGATCGGCATCCCGGTCGGCGTGGTCGTCATCGTCTCGGCGTTCGTGCTGACCGGCATCTATGTCAGCAAGGCCAACACCACGTTCGACGACCTCAACAACCAGATCCTCGGAGATCTCAAGTGATGCGTCGACCGCAGAGCCTCCTGGCCGGGATGGCCGGGCTGGGTGTCGTCCTCGCGCTGGCGTGGCCGGCGCTGGCGGCCGACGCGATCGTGGGCGAGGTGCAGACCCAGTCGACCAACTGGACCGCCATCCTCATGTTCCTCGCCTTCGTGCTGTTCACGCTGGCGATCACCAAGTGGGCGGCGTCGAAGACCAAGTCGGCCGCCGACTTCTACGCTGCCGGGGGTGGCATCACCGGGTTCCAGAACAGCCTCGCGATCGCCGGCGACTACATGTCGGCCGCCTCGTTTCTCGGCATTTCCGGCTTGGTGTTCGTATCGGGCTATGACGGCCTGATCTATTCCGTGGGCTTCCTGGTCGGCTGGCCGATCGTGCTCTTCCTGATCGCCGAGCGCCTCCGGAACCTCGGCAAGTTCACCTTCGCCGACGTCGCTTCCTACCGGCTGCAGCAGACCCCGATCCGGCTCCTGTCGGCCGTGGGCACGCTGACGGTGGTGGCCTTCTACTTGATCGCGCAGATGGTCGGCGCCGGCAAGCTGATCCAGCTCCTGTTCGGCCTGCCCTATCTCTACGCGCTCATCATCGTGGGCGTGCTGATGATTGCCTACGTCACCTTCGGTGGCATGCTGGCCACGACCTGGGTGCAGATCATCAAGGCCTGCATGCTGCTGTCCGGCGCCACCTTCATGGCGTTCATGGTCCTCTACCATTTCGGCTTCAGCCCCGAGGCGATGTTCAAGGCCGCGACCGAGATCAACCCGAAGGGGTTGGCCATCATGAGCCCCGGCACCCTGGTCAGCGATCCGATCTCGGCGATCTCGCTGGGCCTGGCGCTGATGTTCGGCACCGCCGGCCTGCCGCACATCCTGATGCGCTTCTTCACCGTCGCCGACGCCAAGGCCGCACGCAAGTCGGTGTTCTATGCCACCGGCTTCATCGGCTACTTCTACATCCTGACCTTCATCATCGGCTTTGGCGCCATCACGTTCGTGATGAGCGATCCGATCTTCTACAAGACGGTCGTGGGGGCCGACGGCGCCGTGACCTACGACAAGATCAAGGATCTGATCGGCGGCACCAACATGGCGGCCATCCACCTCAGCGAGGCGGTCGGCGGCAATGTCTTCTTGGGCTTCATCTCGGCCGTGGCCTTCGCCACCATCCTGGCCGTGGTCGCCGGCCTGACGCTCGCCGGTGCGTCGGCGGTCAGCCATGACCTCTACGCCTCCGTGTTCGCCAAGGGTCGGGCCACGGACGTCGACGAGATCCGGGTCTCGAAGATCGCGACCGTCGTGCTCGGCGTCATCGCCATCTATCTCGGCTACGTGTTCGAGCAGCAGAACGTCGCCTTCATGGTCGGTCTGGCTTTCGCCATCGCCGCCAGCTGCAACTTCCCCGTGCTGCTGATGTCGATGTTCTGGAAGCGCCTGACCACGCGCGGGGCGCTGATCGGCGGCCTGCTGGGCCTGTTCTCGGCCGTGATCCTGGTCATCATCGGGCCCACGGTGTGGGAGAAGGTCATGCTGCACCCGGCGGGCTCGGCACCGTTCCCCTACGAGAACCCGGCGCTGTTCTCGATGGCCATCGCCTTCTTCGGCATCTGGCTGTTCTCGATCCTCGACAGCAGCGAGAGCGGTAAGGCCGAGTCGGAAGCCTACGAGTCGCAGTATATCCGGTCGGAGACCGGGCTTGGAGCTTCGGGCGCCTCGGCGCACTGAGCATCCATGCGACGATGAGCTGGCCCCGGAGGCAACTCCGGGGCCATTTTCTTGCGAGGTGCGTGCCCACATGAGCGATGATCCTTCGAGCATCGGGCGCCGCAGCGACCTCCTCGAGGCCTATCTGAGCACGACCTACCGGGTCGTCGAGGAAGGCGGGGATGACGGCATCGGGGTCAGGGTGGGCGTCGCTTCCGC
>JAPJRA010000008.1 GCA_030824835.1 Geminicoccaceae bacterium
GCGCGAGCGGCGCCAGAGCACGTCCTCCGCCGTGCGCGCCCACTCATGCTCGACCCCGGCCAGCTCTACGTGCTGCTCGGACCGACCCTAGCCGGCAAGACGTCGCTCATGCGCCTGATCGCAGGGCTCGATCGGCCGACCTCGGGCCGGGTCCTCGCGGACGGTGTCGACGTCACCGGTCTGTCGGTCCGCAAGCGCAGCGTCGCCATGGTCTATCAGCAGTTCATCAACTACCCGACCATGACCGGCTATGACAATATCGCCTCGCCGCTTCGCCTGCAGGGGATCGCCGCGGCGGAGATCGACCGGCAGGTGCGCGACACCGCCACGATGCTGCACATCGATCACCTGCTCGACCGGTTGCCGGGAGAGCTGTCGGGCGGCCAGCAGCAACGGTTGGCCATTGCCCGGGCACTGGTGAAGCGGGCGCACATGCTGCTCCTCGACGAGCCGCTGGTGAATCTCGACTACAAGCTGCGCGAGGAGCTCCGGTCCGAGCTGCGCGATCTGTTCGCGCGCCAGGAGACGACCGTGGTCTATGCCACGACCGAACCGCTCGAGGCGCTGATCATGGGTGGTCAGGTGATCGTCATGGACGAGGGTCGGGTGCTGCAACGCGGCCCCACGGTCGAGGTCTATCACCGCCCGGGATCCCAGCGGGTGGCCGAGGTCTTCAGCGATCCACCGATGAACATGCTGGCGGTCACCGTCGAGGCCGGCACCGCCCGCAGCCGCAGCGGCCTGATGCTCCCGCTCTCCCGCCATCTGGCGCCGCTCGTCGACGGCCCGCACACGCTGGGGATACGTGCCAGCCATCTCTCCCTGCGCCCGCAGCACGAGGCCGACATCGCCATCGACGCCATCGTCGAGCTGTCGGAGATCTCTGGATCGGAGACCTTCATCCATGTGCACAACGCCGACCTGCACTGGGTCGTTCAGGAGGAAGGTGTCCACGAGCACACGCTGGGGCAGCAGGTGAAGGTCTATCTCGACCCCGCGCGCGTCTACGGCTTCGACCGCAATGGTGCGCTCGAGGCGGCGCCCGTGCGCTCCTCGGGCCAGGGCTAGGAGGCGGCCGTGGCCAGGATCGACTTCGAGAACGTAGCGCATGCCTACGTGGCGCAGCCGAAGGGGCCGGAAGGCTATGCCTTGAAGCCGCTCCAGTTCGCTTTCGAGGATGGCGGCGCCTATGCCCTGCTCGGCCCGTCGGGCTGCGGCAAGACCACCCTCTTGAACATCATCTCGGGCCTGCTCGTACCGAGCGAGGGCCGGGTGCTGTTCGATCGGCGGGACGTTACAGCCCTGGCGCCCGCTCAGCGCAACATTGCCCAGGTGTTCCAGTTCCCAGTCATCTACGACACCATGACCGTGGGCGATAATCTGGCCTTCCCACTGCGCAATCGGGGCGTGCCGGAAGCCGCCATCAAGGCTCGGATTGCCGAGGTCGCGGCCATGCTGGACCTCGAGTCCTTGATGCGACGGCGCGCTTCCGGCCTGACTGCCGACCAGAAGCAGAAGATCTCGCTCGGTCGCGGCTTGGTGCGCGAAGACGTGGCAGCCATTCTGTTCGACGAGCCGCTGACGGTCATCGACCCACATCTGAAGTGGCTCTTGCGACGCAAGCTGAAGGAAGTACACACCCGCTTCCGCCATACCCTGGTCTATGTGACCCACGACCAGAACGAGGCGCTGACTTTCGCCGACAAGGTGGTCGTGATGTACAATGGTGAGGTCGTCCAGCTGGGCACACCGCAGGAGCTGTTCGAGCGGCCGGCGCATCGATTCGTCGGCTATTTCATCGGCTCGCCGGGGATGAACTTTATGGCTTGTCGTCTCGACACCAATGGCGTGCGGATCGACGGGACCGACGCAGTACTCGGCGACCACTGGCTCGCCGCGGCGCGGGACTTTCCGGGCGCCAAGCTGGAGCTGGGCATTCGGCCTGAGTTCGTCAGCATTGAGGCGAATGCCGGCGCGATGACGCTACCGGCCAGCATCACGCGCGTCGAGGATCTGGGCAACTACAAGCTGGTGACGGCACGGCTCGGGCCGCACCTGCTGAAAGCGAAGCTCAGCGAGGATGCCCAGGTGCCGGCCGAGACCGGCCATGTGGCCTTCTCGCCGCGGCGAACTCTCCTTTACGCCGACGGTCGTTTGATCGCGTGAATGGGGCTGGCATGAACAAGACCTACAACAACCGCGCCTGGTTCCTGGTCCTGCCGGTGTTCGTGCTGGTGGCCTTCAGCGCCATCCTGCCGCTGATGACGGTGGTCAACTATGCCTTCCAGGACATTCTGGGACCCCAGGACCGGGTCTGGGTCGGCACCGACTGGTTCGTGCAGGTGCTTGGCGACGCCGACCTGCACGGCGCGGTGCTGCGCCAGCTGATCTTCAGCCTGACCGTGCTGGCGATTCAGATCCCGCTCGGCATCGGCCTGGCGCTGGTGATGCCCACCGGCGGGGCCGCCGCGTCCGCCACCTTGGTGATCATGGCGCTGCCGCTGCTGATCCCGTGGAACGTGGTCGGCACGATCTGGCAGATCTTCGCGCGCGGCGACATCGGCCTGGGCGGCTGGCTGATCAACAGTCTGGGCCTCGAGTACAATTATACCGCCAACTCGCTCGATGCTTGGCTGACCATCGTGGTGATGGACGTCTGGCACTGGACACCCCTCGTGGCGCTGCTCTGCTATGCCGGGCTGCGGGCTATTCCCCCCGCCTACTATCAGGCCGCGGCCATCGACGGGGCATCGCGCTGGGCCGTCTTCCGCCATATCGAGCTGCCCAAGATGCGCGGCGTGCTGCTGATCGCGGTGCTGCTGCGCTTCATGGACAGCTTCATGATCTACACCGAGCCGTTTGTGGTCACCGGCGGCGGTCCGGGCAGTGCGACGACGTTCCTGTCGATCCATCTGGCCAAGATCGCGGTCGGCCAGTTCGATCTCGGCCCGGCAGCGGCGATCTCGATCGTCTACTTCCTGATCATCCTCACGCTGAGCTTTGTCTTTTACAACGTGATGACCCGCGTCGGGACGGGAGACCGGGCATGAAGCGCAAGTATTTCTGGCTGCTGATGTATTTTGTTTTTTTGCTGCTGCCGATCTACTGGCTGTTCACGATGTCGCTGAAGACGAACGAGGAGATCCTCGGCGGCCTGACGCTGGTCCCGGTGGCACCAACGCTCGCCAACTACGTGCGCATTTTTACGGATTCGGCCTGGTATTCAGGCTACATCAACTCGCTGATCTACGTCGCCATCAATGTGACGTTGAGCCTTGGCGTCGCCCTGCCGGCCGCCTACGCGTTCTCGCGCTACCGGTTCATCGGCGACAAGCACATGTTCTTCTGGCTGCTGACCAACCGGATGGCGCCGCCGGCGGTTTTCCTGCTGCCGTTTTTTCAGCTCTACCAGACGATCGGCCTGTTCGACACGCACATAGCGGTGGCCCTGGCGCACTGCCTGTTCAACGTGCCGCTGGCGGTCTGGATCCTGGAAGGTTTCATGTCGGGCGTGCCCAAGGAGATCGACGAGACCGCATATCTCGACGGCTACTCGTTCCCGCGCTTTTTCTTCAAAATCTTCCTGCCGTTGATAAAATCCGGCGTCGGCGTGACGGCATTTTTCTGCTTCATGTTCAGCTGGGTCGAGCTTCTGCTCGCCCGCACGCTCACCGCCGTCAACGCAAAGCCGATCGCCGCGGTGATGACACGCACGGTGTCGGCCGCCGGCATGGACTGGGGCACGCTCGCCGCCGCCGGCATCCTCACTATCGTGCCGGGCGCGTTGGTGATCTGGTTCGTTCGCAACTACATTGCCAAGGGCTTCGCCCTCGGGCGGGTGTGAGGATCCGGCCATGGACGATCAGGGTTTGTTCGGGCGTTTCGGTCGGCTGGTCGGGACGATGTACTGGACCACGCCCACCGCGATCTTCTTTGCGGCCATCCTTTTGATGCTCGCAACCATGACGGTGTGGGAAGTGACGTCGCCGACCGTGGAACGGCGCGGTCTGCTGCCGATGTCCACCACCCGCGGCGACCGTCTGTTCATCGGCCTCCTGGGTGCGGCATGGATCCATCTGGCTTGGCTCGGCCTCAGCGACTTGCCGCTCTGGAGCGGGTCGGCCGTGGCGTTGATCTGGTTCGTTCTCGTGATGCGCTTCGGCTGAAGCGCACGAGCGGCACCCTGGCCGGGCAAGCCCTCCGCCCGGCCGGAGACGTCAGGCAGCGGGCGACCCGCTGTCGCGGAGGGAGTGGACAGGGAGACGTGAATTGATGACGAAATGGCATGTGGGCAGGCGGCGTTTCCTGCTGAGCTCGGCCGCGACCAGCGCCGCCTTCGCGGTGCCCGGGATCATCCGGGCCAACGCCGCCGACGCTACGATCAACAAATGGATCGATGAGTTCCAGCCGTCGACCCTGTCGCGCGACGCGCAGATCCAGGAGCTGACCTGGTTCCAGGAGGCGGCCAAGCCCTTCAAGGGCATGGACATCAAGGTCGTCTCGGAGACCATCGACACCCACGTCTACGAATCGCAGACGTTAGCCAAGGCTTTCAGCGAGATCACGGGCGTCAACCTGAGCCATGACCTGATCCAGGAAGGCGACGTGATCGAGAAGCTGCAGACGCAGATGCAGTCCGATCAGAATATCTACGACGCCTATATCAACGATAGCGACCTGATCGGCACCCACTTCCGCTACAACAAGGTCGTGCCGCTGAGCGACTGGATGACCGGCGAGGGCCAGAGCGTCACGCTGCCAACCCTCGACGTCGACGACTTCATGGGCAAGTCGTTCACGACCGCCCCGGACAAGAAGCTGTACCAGTTACCGGACCAGCAGTTCGCCAATCTTTACTGGTTCCGCTACGACTGGTTCAACGACCCGCAGATCAAGGCCGAGTTCAAGAAGGTCAAGGGCTACGACCTCGGCGTGCCCGTCAACTGGTCGGCCTACGAGGACATTGCCGACTTCTTCACCAACCATGTGAAGGAGATCAACGGCGTCCGGGTCTATGGCCACATGGACTACGGCAAGAAGGACCCGTCGCTCGGCTGGCGCTTCACCGACGCTTGGCTCTCGATGGCCGGCGAAGGCGACAAGGGCATCCCCAACGGCCTGCCGGTCGACGAGTGGGGCATCCGCATGGAAGGCTGCCGGCCAGTGGGCTCCAGCGTGAGCCGCGGTGGCGGTACCAACGGCCCGGCCGCGGTCTATGCACTTGAGAAATATATCGACTGGCTCAAGGCTTACGCGCCGCCCGAGGCGCCGGGCATGACTTTCTCCGAAGCCGGCCCGGTCCCCGGCCAGGGTGCGATCGCCCAGCAAATCTTCTGGTATACCGCCTTCACGGCGTCCTCGACCAAGGCCGGCCTGCCGGTGATGAATGCAGACGGCACGCCCAAGTGGCGCATGGCACCCTCCCCGCACGGTCCGTACTGGGAAGAGGGCATGAAGCTCGGCTACCAGGACTGCGGCTCCTGGACGCTGATGAAGTCGACGCCGGTCGAGCGCCGGAAGGCAGCCTGGCTCTACGCGCAGTTCTGCGTCGCCAAGACCACGTCCTTGAAGAAGACCATCGTCGGCCTGACCCCGATCCGCGACAGCGACATCCGCTCGGCGCCGATGACGGAGATGGCGCCCAAGCTCGGCGGTCTGGTCGAGTTCTACCGCAGCCCGGCGCGCGTTGCCTGGACACCGACCGGCGTCAATGTCCCCGACTACCCGAAGCTTGCCCAGTTGTGGTGGTCGAATGTCGCCGAGGCGGTTACCGGCGAGAAGACGCCGCAGGCGGCCATGGACAATCTCGCCAAGCAGCAGGACCAGGTTCTGGCCCGGCTGGAGCGGGCCGGCATCGGCGGCGAGTGCGCACCAAAGCTGAACCCGGAGGAAAGTGCCGAATCCTGGTTCGCCAAATCGAACAACGGCAAGTTCGAACCCAAGCCCAAGCTCGCCAACGAGAAGCCGCAGGGAGTCACCGTCGACTACGACAAGTTGCTGCAGGCCTGGGTCGACGGCAAGGTGATGCCGGAGGGCATCAAGGGCTGATTCCACTCCCCAAATCCACGTGACTGAACGGGAGCTTCGGCTCTCGTTCGCACGTCCGGCGCCTTGGGCGGCATTGACCGGCGACCGACCGTAGGCCACGAGCCGTGGTGACGGCTGCGGCACGGCGAGGTCATGGAGGCGAGGCGTTGGCAGACGGGGAGCGACACTCGGATTGGGCCGCCGACATCGGTACCCGCGTCTTCTGGCTGGCGCTGCTGGTCGGCCTTAGCGTTGGTATGCTCGGCACCGGTTTTCATCTCATGGTCGATGCGCTGGCACGGGCGCGCCTGATCCTTGTCGTCGGCGGCTTTGACCAGCTGCTACGGCTGCCGCAGCTGGTGCAGCTGACCGATGAGTTGCTGATCAGATATGACCTGCGCGGCTACGTGCCGCCGGACTGGACCCTGGATCCGATCCTCGCGGCCCGATTCGCTGCGACCACCCTGATCGTGGCCTTGGCCGTGAGCCTTGCCCGCTGGCTCGCCCGCCACTTCGCCCCCGAGGCTGCCGGCAGCGGCGTACAAGAGATCGAAGGCATGCTGCTGGGCTTGCGGCGCCTCCGCTGGCACCGAATCCTGCCGGTGAAGTTTGTGGGAGGCGCCCTGGCGCTCGGTGCGGGCCTCGTCCTCGGCCGCGAGGGCCCGACCATCCACATGGGCGGGGCAGCCTCCCTGGGACTCGCCCGTGCTGTCCGCTCTAGCCCCTCGGAGACGATGGCGTTGATCGCGGCAGGGGCCGGCGCCGGTCTGGCTGCCGCCTTCAATGCGCCGATCGCAGGCGTCCTGTTCGTGATCGAGGAGATGCGGCGCGAGGCGCCCTACAATTTCCAGGGCTACCATGCGGTCCTGATCGCCTGTGTTGCCGCGGTGTTCGTGACGCAAGGCATCAGCGGGGTCGGGCCGGAGCTGCGCCTGCCGATGGTGGCACCGTCGCTGCACCACTACCCACTGTTTGTCGCGCTGGGCATCGTCCTCGGCGCGTTCGGTGCCGTCTTCAACCGAATGGTCATACTGTCACTCGACTTCGTCGCCGCTTGGTCGACCCATGCCGGTTGGTTGCTCGTGGTGAGCATCGCCGTCGGCATCACCGCGCTGCTCTTCTTAATGCCGGCGGGGGCCGGCGGCGGCGAGCAGATCGTCCAGCCGCTGCTTGGCCAGATGCCGAGTCTCGATGCGTTGGCACTACTTCTGCTGGTCCGCTTGGTGGCGACGCTCGCCAGCTATGCTGCGGGCACACCCGGCGGCGTGTTCGCGCCGATTCTTGGTTTGGCCTCCGTCGCTGGATTGGGATTCGTCGAGGTCGCACGCAGTCTGGTGCCCGGTCTGGAGCTGGAGCCGTCGGCCTTCGTCGCAGCCGCGATGGCTGCCCTGTTCACCGGCTCGGTGCGGGCCCCACTGGTCGGCGTCGTTCTGGTCGCCGAACTGACCGACGGCTACCCCGCCTTGCTGGCGATCACTCTCGCCACCGCCATGGCGAGCCTGACCGCAGCGGCCCTCGGCGGCCGGCCCCTCTATGAGCTGCTGCTCGAGCGCACGCTGCGATTGGCGCATCGGTCGACAGGAGTTGCGGCATGAAGGATCAGCTTGGCGGCCAGGTTGCCTGCATCGAGGCCCTCGAGGCAAAAGTCTCGTACCACGCGGCAATCCCCGGGCGGGTGCCACGCCACTCCAGACCTGGAAAACGGAAATCAATGTAGCCAAGAGCGCAGGCGACACTGAGTGCTCCAATATCAAGGCTGCCTTCGACGTTTGCGAGCTCCACCGCCTCGATCCGTTCCAGCCCCCGCACCACCTTATCGAGCTGTCCGTCGATCCACGCCGGCCAGCGATTGGCCTCGGGGCGCAGGAAGCCCTCATAGCGCGCCAGCAACGCTGCATCCATGATGCCGTCTGCGAGCGCCTGGAGCCGCAACGCGGTCCACCGCGCCGGCCCGCTGGGTGGGAAGAAGCGGGGGCCGGAGTGCAGGCTATCCAGATATTCGCAGATCACCCGAGAATCATAAAGCGCAGTGCCGTCATCGAGGACGAGGCACGGGATCTTGCCCAGTGGATTGTCGGCAACCAAGCTGGGATCGGGACCGACGGCCGAGGTCTGCACCGTATGCACCTCGAGCCGTTCGAACAGGCCGGCTTCCATGGCGAGCACCTTGACCTTGCGGCCAAACGGAGAAGCCGGGTTGGAATGGAGTCGCATGGGCACGTTCCTTGCATTTCGCCGGTCGTGGGGTGCTTGTAGCGGTGCGCAAGGCTGGACGCGAGAGTGGTCGTCTGGTCATGTGTCGAGCAAAGCTGCTGCATGAGGCTGCCGTCGATGCTGACCGAAGAGCAGGTATTGATCGTGGAGACCGCGCGCGCCTTTGCTCGCGAGCGGCTGGCGCCAGAATCTGCCGAATGGGACCGCACGGGGAGGCTACCGCGGGAAGTGCTCACCGAGTTGGGTGAACTCGGATTCCTCGGCATGACGGTCTCGCCGGAGTGGGACGGCGCCGGAACCGATTACGTCGCCTACGCGTTGGCGCTGATGGAAATTGCCGCCGGCGACGGCTCGGTCTCGACGATCATGAGTGTGCAGAATGCTCCGGTTTGCGCCGTTCTCGCGGGAAATGGCAACGATGCGCAGAAGGAGCTGTGGTTGCGCCCCTTGGCCAGCGGTCGGATGATCGGGTCGTTCGCCCTGACGGAGCCTCAGGCTGGGTCGGACGCGGCGAGCCTGAAGACCCGCGCTGTCCGGCATGGCGATCACTATGTGATCGACGGCTCAAAACAGTTCATCTCCAGCGCCTCGATTGCGGGTGTCGTTATCGTCTTTGCCGTGACCGACCCCGCCGCTGGCAAGCGCGGGATCTCAGCCTTTCTGGTGCCGACCAACAGCAAGGGATTCAAGGTCAGCCGCATTGAGGAGAAGCTCGGCCAGAAGGCATCCGACACGTGCGCGCTGACCTTCGACCAACTGAAATTACCAGTCGAGAATCGGCTGGGCGACGAAGGTGACGGCTTGAAAATCGCGCTCTCCAGCCTGGAGCAGGGACGCATCGGGATCGCGGCACAAAGCGTCGGCATGGCCACCGCGGCACTTGACTACGCGCTCGCCTACGCACACGAGCGGGAGCAGTTCGGCCGGCCTATTTTTGAGCATCAGGCGGTTGGTTTCCGGCTGGCCGACCTCGCGACCCGTCTCGAGGCCGCCCGTCAGCTCGTGTTGCATGCGGCACGGCTGCGCGATGCGGGCCAGCCCTGCTTGAAGGAAGCATGCATGGCCAAGTTGTTCGCCTCGGAAACAGCTGAGGCGATTTGTTCAGGGGCTATTCAGACGTTGGGTGGTTATGGTTATCTGCGGGATTACCCGGTCGAGCGAATTTATCGTGACGTTAGGGTATGCCAAATCTACGAGGGTACATCAGACGTTCAGAGACTCCTGATCTCGCGCCAGCTCGCGGTGGCCCGATGAATGTGGGCGCTACGATCGCTTATCCCTTGCGGAAGCTGCGGACCGGCCCGGTGGTATCGACTGCCGAAGCGGCTGCGGTAAGAATGACGGCAGTTCGTCGTATCGCTCTCCTGCTTACCGACCTCAACGGCGGTGGCGTTCAGAAAATGACGCTGGCTCTGGCCAGCGGCTTGGCCGAGCGCGGCCATGTTGTCGAGATCGTCCTCTACGAGCGGTCCGGCGTGCTGGGCGTGCAGGTGCCCGAGAACGTCCAGATGGTCCATCTCGAGGAGGCTTCGTGGCGCTTTGCCGGCCGATTGGCGTCGATCCGCGCCGACCCCTGGGCCTTGCCGCGTCTGCTGCTCCCTGTCCTCTTGCCGCGCAAGCCGTTGCGCGGGCTGAAGTACCTCCCGGCCCTGGCGGCCTACCTCAAGCGAACCCAGCCCGACGCGCTCATTTCGGCCGCACCCAACTGCAATCTGGCCGCCGTCTGGGCCAAGCGACTTGCCGGCGTGAAGACGCGTGTCCTGATCAGTGAACGCACCGCACCGTCCGAGATGCTCACCAAGTCTAAGAACTGGCGGGCCCGCTTCCTTCCCGGGCTGATGCAGCGCACCTACCAGCAGGCTGATGTGATAGTAGCCGTGTCCGGCGCACTCGCCGACAATCTGGCGGCCGTCACGGGGATCCCGCGGCAGCGCATCAAGGCCATCTACAACCCGGTGGTCGGCCACGAGATCGACATCGCGGCCAAGGAGCCGGTGGCGCATCCGTGGTTCGCCCCTGGTCAGCCGCCTGTGGTGCTGGGAGTTGGCCGCCTGTCGGAGCAGAAGGACTATCCCACGCTGATCCGAGCATTCGCTGCCGTCCGCGCGCAACGGCCCATCCGACTGGTCATTTTCGGCGCCGCCAGCGATGAATCCAAGACCGATCTGCGGCGCGCGGAGATCATGGCCCTGGCGCAGGAGCTCGGTGTCGGCGCGGATGTCGACGCACCCGGCTTCACGCCCAACCCCTACGCCCATATGGCACGCGCGGGCGTGCTGGTGCTCTCGTCACGGTACGAGGGCTTACCGGCCGTGCTGATCCAGGCCATGGCGTGCGGCTGTCCCGTCGTCAGCACGGACTGCCCCAGCGGCCCGGCCGAGATCCTCGAAGCGGGCCGCTACGGCCCATTGGTGCCGATCGGTGACGTGGACGCCCTAGCGACCGCCCTGGCAAGCGTCCTGGCCAATCCGCTGGACGCGGCTACCCTACGCCGCCGCGCCGAAGATTTCACGGTGGACCACGCGGTCGACGGTTATCTCGACGCGCTGTTTCCCGAGGGTGGCCGGTCCCTCAGATAGTCGGAGCGGGGCGTCAATTCGTTGCTGGCCGCCCTGCAGAGCCAACACACATCGCGGTCGGGCGGAAAGCTATATCTTTGGAGGCGATCAACGGCGCACGTGCTTGCCAGCACTTGCGAGCCCCGGCATCTTGTGCCTTTTGGTCGGCAAGTCGAACGACGGCATCACCCACAATGATGTGCCGACGAGGGAGGTAACCCAATGACGATGAATGTTGCGCGTCGAGCGTTGCTCGTTGCCGCCGGCCTGACACTGGCGGGCGTTTTGCCTAGCCAACCGGTGCACGCGGAGACCGTGCTCAAATGGGCGCACGTCTATGAGGTGAGCGAGCCCTACCAGACGTGGGCGGTCTGGGCCGGGGACGAGATCGCCAAGCGCACCGACGGCCGCTACAAGATCGAGGTGTTCCCGGCCAGTTCGCTGGGCAAGGAATCCGACATCAATGAAGGTCTTGGCCTCGGCACCGTCGACATCATCTATACCGGCCAGCTATTTGCCGGCAGGTTCTATGGGCCGATCGCGATCGGCGGCGCGCCCTACATGTTCCGCGATTACGCCCACTGGGAGAAATTCCGGGACAGCGACCTCTTTAAGGACCTTGCCGCCGGCTACGATCAAGAGACGGGAAACCACGCCGTAACCCTGACCTATTACGGCGACCGTCAGACGACCTCCAACAAGGAGATTCTGACGCCTCAGGATATGGTCGGCCTCAAGATCCGTGTGCCGGACGCACCGCTCTACAAGATGTTTCCGGAAGCCGTGGGTGCCAACCCGACGCCGATCGCCTTTGCGGAGGTCTACTTGGCCCTGCAGACCGGCACGGTCGACGCCCAGGAAAACCCGCTGCCGACGATTCAGGCGAAGAAGTTCTACGAGGTGCAGAAATATATCGCCCTGACAGGGCACATCACCGATGCGCTCCTCACGATCGTCAGCGGCGCGACCTGGGCCTCGCTGTCCGACGAGGACAAGCAGATATTCACAACGGTGCTGAGCGAGGCTGCGATCAACTGCTCCAAGGACATCATCAAGAAGCAGGACGAACTTGCAGCCTGGTTCGAGCAGCAGGGCGTCAAGGTGAACAAGGTCGATCGAGCCCCATTCCGCGAGGCCGTGCTGAAGCTCCACAACGGGCCAGCGGCGACGTGGGACAAGGCAACCTATGATCGTCTTCAGGCCATCCAGTGACACAGCCTAGGCATGGTTCGTCCGAAGGCGGCGTGATCCAGGACGAGATCATGCCGCTACCATCGGATGACGAGCCCGTCGATCTCTCCGACCTGCGCCCTGAGGACACGATAGTCTTCGTTATCTTCTGGGTGTTGGGCGGCGTGGTCTTCCTGCAATTCTTCAGCCGCTATGTGCTCAACAGCTCCGTCGGGTGGACAGAGGAGATCGCCAGATACCTGCTGATCGGCGTCACCTTTGTCGGCTCGGCTATGGCGGTTCGCAAGCGAAGCCATATCGCCGTGGAGTTCATCTTCCGTTTCTTCGGCGAGCGCGGTTTGTGGCGACTACACATCCTCAACGATGCCATCTGTGTGGTCTTCTTCGCGTCCTGCGTTTTGATCTCGGCGAAACTGTCGATGCGGACGAAGCAGCTTATGGCTTCGGTCGATCTGTCGAAGAACCTGATCTACTGGACGGTGTGTGCCGGATTCGTCGGCATGACTATCTACGCCCTGTACAATCTTTGGAAGTCGATACGGCATGAGCAGACCAACGCTGCTGGTGACATACCCGGCCGAATCATCGACTGAACTGGCTTCATCATGCTAATCGCGTTGCTGTTTGCCATGGTCCTGGGCCTGATCCTGATCGGCGCGCCCGTGGCCGTGGCCCTTGCCGGCTCGTCATTGATCTTCGTCCTGCTGTCAGGTCAGGTTCCCGACGTCGTCGTGTTGCACCGTATGGTCAACGGCGTTGACAGCTTTCCGTTGCTGGCGGTGCCGTTCTTCATTCTCGCCGGCAATCTGATGAATACCGCGGGCATTACCAACCGAATCTTCGGCTTCGCGTTGGCGGCGATGGGCTGGGCCAGAGGCGGCTTGGGGCACGTCAATGTCGGCGCCAGCGTGATCTTCGCCGGCATGTCCGGCGCCGCGGTGGCGGACGCTGGCGGGCTCGGCACGATCGAGATCAAGGCGATGAAGGATCACGGCTACGATCTGGATTTCGCCGTCGGCATCACCGCCGCATCGTCCACCATCGGGCCAATCATTCCGCCCTCGCTGCCGATGGTGATTTACGGTGTCATGGCGGGCGCATCGATTGGGCAGTTGTTCGCGGCTGGGTTCGTCCCTGGCTTGTTGATGGCCGTAGCCCTGATGCTGATGGTGGCCTACTATGCCCGTGTTCGAAATTATCCGCGTGATGCGAAGTTCTCGCTGCTGGGCCTGTGGCATGCGTTCACGCACGCCTTTCTCTCGCTGATGACGCCGGTCATCATCATCGGCGGCATGATGGCGGGGCTGTTTACCCCGACCGAGGCGGCCATTGCAGCGTGCGCCTACGCGTTAGTGCTCGGTGCTGTCATCTATCGGACGCTCACTTGGCGGCGCTTCCTGCGGGTCAGCTTCGATACCATCGAAACCACCGCCGTCGTGATGTTCATCGTAGCCGCCGCATCGATCTTCGCTTGGATCCTGACAAGCAGCCGCGTGACCGAGCATTTTGCCGGTCTCATTCTGCAGGTTAGCGACAATCCCTATATTGTCTTGATCCTGATCAACCTGATCCTGCTCGTGGTCGGCTGCTTCATGGAGACGATAGCTGCCATCACCATCCTGGTGCCGGTGTTGCTGCCGATCACCAACCACTTGGGCATCGACCCGGTGCATTTCGGGGTGGTGATGGTGCTCAACCTGATGATCGGCCTGCTCACGCCGCCGGTCGGCATGGTGCTCTACGTGCTGAGCCGCGTATCGGGCCTGCCGTTCGAGCGCTGCGTGACGGCAACGGCACCGTTTCTCGTGCCCCTGCTGGTCGTCCTGGCATTGATCACCTTCATCCCAGCGCTGACGCTCTGGCTTCCCACCCTCGCCTACCGCTGAGGCACCGCCCGCTCAGGCTGCCGCGGAGATCGGCTTGGAGCCGCGATCCGCCAGCCGGCGCGGCGCCGGGGGCAGCGGCTCATCGGTTTCCCAAGGTAGTCCGTGATCGCTGCGCCAGTGCAGCCAAGCCGCCAGATGCAGCCGCGCCATCGTCCCGGCGTGCTCCAGCAACGCCCGGCGCTCCGACTTGCTCAAGGCGCCGGCGCCCAGATAGACCGCCTTGCGTTCAATCGCCCGTAGGCCCTCTGGTGGCTCGAGCGGCGTGTCGCCCACACCCCGGAGCATGGCAATATGCAGTGCGTTGAACCCGGGGTCCAAGGTCACCAGCACGAAGCGGTCGGATATGGCGGGCGCCGGCGCTGCGAGAATGCGATCGAGCCGCCGCATGACTGCAGGCGCGTCACTCTCCTCGACGATACGCAGCAGGCCCCAGTCCCGCAGCCGGACACCCCAGCGCTCCGAGCTGGTCCACACCGCCAGCGGGATAGCCAGCACCAAGCCCGCGAACACGGGTGTCAGCCAGTAGAACAGCGGCGGCGTCAGCTCGAAGGTGGCGAAGGCGGCCACCGCCCCAAGAACCGTGACCCAGCCAAAGCGGCGCACACTTTCAGCCAGCGGCCCAGACGACATCTGACGCCGCTGCGGCTGCCAGTCGATCGCGGACCCCAGCAGAATGGTCGACACGAAGGTGGTGTGCAGCAGCATCATCACCGGGGCCACCATCGCGGACAGCACGGTCTCCAGCACGGCGCTCGCCACGAGGCGGAAGCCGCCACCTAGGCTGCGTCGCCGTGGGCCGTCGATCAGCGCCAGCAGCAGGCCGAACACCTTGGGCAGGAACAATAGACCCAGCGTAATCCCGAGCAGCAGGGCCGCCTCGGCCGCTACCGAAACCGGCAGCGTCGGGAAGGGCCACCCGGCCGTGAAATAGACGGGTCGACCATAAGTCAGCTCCCAGGCCTGGGCGGCGGACAGCAGCAGGAACAGCAGCCAGAGAGGCGAGGTCAGGTAGGAGAGAATACCGATCGCCAGATGCAGCCGGCTCACCCAGTGCAGATCGCGAACAAACAAGACCTTCAGGTGCTGCATGTTGCCCTGGCACCAACGCCGGTCGCGGGTCGCGAAATCGGCGATGCTGGGCGGCGGCTCCTCGAACGATTCGCCCAGGTCGTCGGCGATCCAGACCTGCCAGCCGCCCCGCCGCAGCAGAGCCGCCTCGACGAAGTCGTGGCTCATGATCTCGCCGCCGAGCGGGGCCTTGCCGGACAGCAGCGGCAGGCCGCACAGCTGCGCGAACGGGGCGACGCGGATGATGGCGTTGTGACCCCAGTAGTTGCCTTCACCCAGCGCCCAGTAGCTCAGGCCTGCCGCCGAAAGCGGTCCGTAGAGCTCGCCGGCGAACTGCAGCATCCGTGCGAAGACCGTGCGCCCACGTACCAGTTTCGGCGGCGCCTGGATCAGGCCCACCGCAGGATTGACGTCCATGCGCTCGACCAGCCCCATCATCGCCCGGCCGGACATCAGGCTGTCCGCGTCGAGGGTGATCATGTAGCCGTAGGCACCGCCCCAGCGGGTGACGAAATCCTCGATATTGCCGGTTTTGCGCTTCAGGTTGCGCAAGCGGCGCCGATAGTAGATCCGCTCGGCGCCCGGCAAGGAGTGGCGTAGGCTCTGCCATGCATCGAGCTCGGCCAGCCACGTGTCAGGATCGGTGGTGTCGCTCAGGATGATCAGGTCGACCCTGTCGCTGTGCGGCTGGGCCTGCAGATCTTCCCACATGGCACGGTAGCCCGCGAAGACCCGCTCCGTCTCCTCGTTGTAGATCGGTGCCACGATCGCGACCCGCGGCGGTGGCCCGGCCATGGCCGGCGGAGGTGACAGCGGCGGATGTGACCGGAACAGCCGTACGGCGAGCACGGCCGTGCCGGCGGCCAGCGTCCAAAACGACTGCGACAGCCACAGAACGAGGATCGAGAACAACGCCGTGTGTGTCAGGTCGAGATAGCTCAAGCCGTCCACGGCCAGGATCTCGACGAAGCTCGCCACGCTCCAGACGGCCGTGGCGATGATCAGGAACGTGAACGCTGCCCGACGCGCCCGCGCCCGCGCCGTCAGGCGCGCATTGTGGGGGATGAGATTGTCGGGCGACCGGCGGACCCGTTGCGGCGCCCGCGCCGGCAGCAGACGGCGGACGCGGGAGGTCGCCAAGCGCCAGTCGATGAGCGAACGAAACGCCCGGCGGCGGATGTTCAAAGGGTCGTCACGCGGCGCCAGCGGGCCACCATTGGGCTTATCACCCTCGCGCGGCGGCTTGTCGGTCAACAGGCGGCGCGCCACTCGCAACGCTGCGAGGATGGCTTCATCCTCCGCGACCACCGACTGGTCCGCGGCACAACCGGCGACGATCTCCTGCGCCAGCTCCACCGCCGATTCGGTCTTCAACCCTGCCAGCTCGAGATAGGCCTGCACCCGGGCCCCGGCGGCGATCCACACCGGGTTCTCAGGCTGATCGGGCGTGCCGCTGGCTGAATGAGCTGCGCACATCGTTGCCTACCTCGGCCAAGGGGTCATCAAGTGTTGTCGAGACGGTAAAGCCACGTTTCGGACACGGGCTTCCCGTCATAGGCCAGAAAGCAGCGCAGCTCGACGGCGTCGCCTGCCAAGCGCGCATCGAACGTGACCTGGAACCCACCGGTCACTTCGTTGGTCCGCAACACCGTCGGCGTACACTCGCCATTATGGCACTCGACGACCGCCTCGGGCATCATTTCCGGCTGCGTGTTGGGTCCGGGTGGACCGAACTCTATCACCACCCGACGCAACTCCGCCGGCCGATCGCCGCCGGGCTCGCCACCCAATCCGATCCGCGTCGCCAGCACCGGGATCAGGCCCGTCTCCAGCGGCGGCTGCAGCGACCACAGCAAGCTGTAGGCGACGCGGAGCTCATGTCCGGCATTGACCGGCTCCTTGGGCGTCCAGAAGGCCACGATATTGTCGTGGGTCTCGTCTTGTATCGGGATCTCGATCAGCCGCACCGACCCCTGACCCCACGCGCCCTTCGGCTCGACCCATAGGTTCGGGTGCTTCTCGTAACGCGCCGCGAGATCACCATAGGCTTGATAGTCGCGCGTCCGTTGCAGCAGCCCGAAGCCGCGCGGATTGTCGTCAGCAAACACACTGACGCGCAGTGTTGCGGGGTTCACCAGCGGTCGCCAAAGGGATTCCCCGGTGGCGCGCCAGATCGAGAGACCGTCGGAATCGTGGACCTCGCCACGAAAATCATCGACACCTTGTCGGTCGTTGGCACCGAAATAGTACATGCTCGTTAGCGGCGCGATGCCGACCTGCGACACATTGGCTCGAAAGAACAGGCTGGCATCCACGGCCACCAGCGTGCCATCGCGCGGCGACACGTCGAACCGGTAGGCACCGGCCACGCTCGGGCTATCCAATAGCGCGCAGATCTGCAGCGGATCGCGCGGATCCTTTGGCTGGAAGATCCAGAAATCGGTGAACACGGGAAACTCCTCGGCCTTGCCTAGGCCGGTCTCCAGCGCCAGCCCGCGAGCGGAGATCCCAAATCGGGTGTTGCGTGCGACGGCCCTGAAATAGCTGGCGCCCAGGAACGTTAGGAGTTCCAGGGGAGTGCCACTGTCTTCAAATGTATAGTGCACCCTAAAACCGGCAAAGCCGGTGTCCGGAGGCAGGTCCTTGGGTACGTCGATCGACCCGAAATCGAACAGCGACGCGTTGTAGAGCACCTCCCGCGCGGTACCTTCCTCGACTAGGAACACACGCACCGGATAGCGATGATACGAGCCCAGATGGTAGAGCTGCAGCGAAAACGCGCTTCCGCCTAGTGGGATCGCGCGATCCGCCCGATAGCGGACGCCGCGATACTGCTCAACGGACAAGTCCGACAGCCACTGCGTCGCAGCCGGACGGCGCTGATAGGCATTTTGCGCCAGATCCTTGGCCTGAACGATCAACCGTTCGAACGAGAAGGGCTCTGCCGGACCCAGATCGGGTGCCGGCTCCTCCGCGGAGGACTGGGTGGCAAGGAATCCCGTCGCCGGAATGACCAAGCCGGCTTCCAGAGCCCGACGCCGTGACCACTGCGCCCGCATTGCTTCAACCTTGTCAGACTTGGCCAACGGACCTCTGCCGAATTTCTCGCACCGCAGCGCGTTCCTTGGCGCAATACATATTTCAGTTCAAGAACGTACCGCCGACAAGGTTCCGTTAGACGGCCGCCGTTGCCGAAAGTAGCTGGTTAACCAAGGCTACGCTAAGGCTTTTTGGCGCCGTTCCAATGCATACTGCAGTGCGGCGTGGCGACGCGACCGTGGTCCGGTCGCGGCCTGTGGCACGCGCCCGCCGGGGTTGCCTTGACCCGATCGGCGGCGGTAAGATGCTGCCCGTGCCCCTGTGGCGAAATTGGTAGACGCGGCAGACTCAAAATCTGTTTCGGGCGACCGAGTGCTGGTTCGAGTCCGGCCAGGGGCACCAAGGTCCTAATATGCGTGCGGCGCAACACCGAAAAGCACCTTGGCTGGGCTGGCGGGGATCGGCCGACTGATGCCTGACCTCACGGTCGCCACGGCTATCCAGAGCCGCGTCCATCGTTACTTCAGCGACTTGCACGATCCCCTGGTTTCTCCGCTTGGCGTCACGCCGTGATCTGGCGTGGGAGGGGCAACGAGTTGGTGCGGTCATGGATGACCCTCACCCCAGCCTCGGCGAAGATGCCGGCGAACGGCTCGGGTGGGCGGCGGTTGGTGACGACGAGCAGATCCTCCTTGAAATCAAAGGTGCGCACCGAGGCTCGCCGGCCGAACTTGCTGTCGTCGACGAGCAGTAGGCCACGGCTGCTCTGCGTGATCAGTGCCCTGCGCAGGTCCGATTCTTCCTCGGCATAGTCCATCCAACCATGCTGCGCATCGCAGGCGGCGATCCCCATAACCGCGAGATCGAACACGAACCGGCGCACGAAGGCGATCGTGTCGCCGCCGAGCACGGCATTGTCGTTGGCCCGCACCCAACCGGGCGTCACCTTGACCTTGATACCGGCTTCCGGCGCCAGCAGGCGGGCGATGTCGAGCGAGTTGGTCACCAACTGCAGGTGCCGCCTACCGGCCAGCGCCCGGGCGAACGCCATCGGTGTCGAACCGGTGTCGACAAAGATCGACATGCCGTCCGCCACCAAACCGGCCGCGATGACCCCGATCCGGGCCTTCTCTCGCGGCCGGATCCGCGCCCGTTCGAGCAGCGGTTGTTCCTCGTCAGGGCGGAACTGCACCGCGCCGCCATGGACCCGCCGCAATCGGCCCAACGCCTCGAGCTCAGTCAGGTCGCGCCGGATCGTCTCCTCGCTGACGGCCAATTCATGGGCCATGTCGATCGCCCTGATCCGGCCGTTACTCTCCAGGCGCTTGAGGATGGTGTCGTGGCGATGGGCGGAGAGCATGAAAGCCTAGCAGCCAGCAGTCTTCAACTCATCCGCGATTTTCTCACCGATCATGATCGTCGTAAAGTTGGTGTTGGCACGACAGTCGAGCGGCATGATCGAAGCATCCACCACCATCAGTCCGTCGATGCCGGTGACGCGGCACGACGGATCGACCACGGTGCGCCCGGTCGGCACACCGGCGGGACCCATGACGCAGCCACCGGCACCATGCTGGCAGTCGTTGCAGTCGGTCATCAGCCAGGCGTCGATCTCGTCGTCCGGGGCTGTCGCGAGATCGCTCAGCGGCTGACCGGTGCTGCCGAGCTCGATGCGACGCACGATCCCCTGGACCGCGGAATCGGCACCGATCCGAAACAGCCGTCGTGCACCGTCACGCAGACGTGCCAGATCGTCCGGGTGGTCGAGCATGCGTTCGTCGATCACGGGCTGGACGGCTGGATCGGCCGAGGCCAGCCGGACGGTCCCCCGGCTCTTGGTCTCGAACAGCGCAACGTGGATGCCGGCCTCGCCGAACTGGGCCGCATCCTCGGCGATGCCGACGCCACCATGGTTCATCGGCAGGAAAAGCATGTCGGCGAAGGAGCCGCCGGACAAACCCGAGCTGAACTTGACGCAGCAGTTGGTGTGCCGCGCATCCGGGTCGGTCGGCCGCAGCTCCGAACGCAGCTTCAACTCCAGCCGCACGTTCGGATGATCGAAGAAGCCGTCGCCGACCGGCAGGTCAATGACCGGCAGAATACCGTGTTCCTTCAGGTGCGCAGCATGTCCGATTCCGCTGCGCATCAAGATCGCCGGGCTGTGCACGCAGCCCGCAGACAGGATCACCAGATGTGCCTTCAGATCGGTGTTCTCGCCATGCCGCCGCACGCGGACGCCCGTCGCCTGCCTGCCCTCGACCAGCACCCGGTCGACCAGCGCATCGCCGAGAATGGTGAGATTCGGGCGGTCGCGCACGGGCTCGAGATAGCCGTCGGCGGTCGAGACTCGCCGGCCGTCGCGCGAGTTGATGGCATAGGTGCACACGCCCAGCGCGTCGGGCGCGTTCAGGTCGGCGCACCACGGATGACCTTGCGCCAGCGCGGCATCGCGCAGCGCCAGATCCACCGGTCCCCAGCTCTCCTGTGGAGCACGATATACCGGGATCGGGCCGCCCTTGCCATGCCAGGGCTCGTCGCCGAAAGCGAGATCGTCTTCCAGCGTCCTGAAATGCGGCAGCACGTGATCGGGCGACCATCCCTCGCAACCCGCCTCCGCCCAGTCCTCGAACGCCGGCAGCACGCCTCGGATCGCGATCTGCCCGTTGACCGAAGTACTCCCGCCGATACCGCGCCCGCGCCAGTAGAGGCGTGGCTCCTGTCGGCTCGTGCGCCGCGCCGCGAGATCGGCCCAGAGGAAGCGCTGCTGCAGGTGGGGCGGGTTGAGCAGGTTGAACGGGTTGGGACTGGCCATCTCAGCGGGGCGCTCGGCCGTTCGCCAGTTCTCTCCGGCCTCCAGCAGCAGAACCCGGCGCCTCGGGTCCTCGCTGAGCCGGACGGCGAGCACGCAGCCGGCGGCACCGGCACCCACCACGATGACGTCGGCATCCATGGCATTCCTCCCTGGCTTCAAGCCGCCTTAGGCGCCCGCTCGTCGCTCTCGACCAGATGGCAGGCGGCTACACGGCCGGACCCGCGCGGGTAGAGCGGCGGCTCCTCAATGCGGCAGCGTTCGAAGGCAAGTGGGCAGCGGGCACGGAAGCTGCAGCCGGTCGGCAGATCGATCGGACTCGGCGGCTCGCCTTCGAGCAGGCAGTCCTCGGTCTTGTACGGCTGCTCCTCCAGCACCGGCACGGCTGACAGCAACGCGCGCGTGTAAGGGTGGCCGGGGTCGAAGAACACGGTGCCCGTGTCGGCCAGTTCGACGATCTTGCCCAGGTACATGACCGCGATCCGCGAGCACACCTTACGGACCATGGCGAGATCGTGGCTGATGAACAGATAGGTCAGCCGATGCGCCTGCTGCAGCTTGGCGAACAGGTCGAGCAGCCGACCCTGCTCCATCGGGTCGAGGGCCGACAGCGTCTCGTCCAGGATCAGCAGGCGCGGCTCCAGTACCAGTGCCCGGGCGATGTTGATCCGCTGCCGCTGACCGGCGCTCAGGCCCACCGGCAGTCGGTCAGCAAGATCGGCCGATAATCCGACCTCGGCCATCACATCCTTTACCTTGTCGGCGATCTCGCGGCGGGCAATGCCGTGCACCTTCAGCGGCAGTGCTATCGTCCTGGCGACGGTCAGGTTCGGCGGGATGCAGTTGTAGGGGTCCTGCAGCAGCAGCTGGAAGCCGCGGCGCATGGTGAGCAGCTGCGCGCGGCCCATGGCGGCTATGTCCTGACC